>DATBNH010000347.1:0-2752 GCA_036554405.1 Cellvibrionaceae bacterium
CTAAACCACGTGCCCAAAAAGCTCCCGCCAAGCGCACAACCAAGGCACGTCGTGGCCGTCCAGCCAAAAAGGCCTGATTGATTAAGGAGCAACCCTCCCCAATCCCTGTCGCATTGCGGCAGGGGTTTTTACGGCCCTCAGGTTGTGTCTTTGACAGCATCTGTCAAAATACCCGTCTTTATTATCCTTAGGTTGACCGCCATGCCCCGTATTTTGGCCATTGATACTTCCACCGATGCCTGCTCAGTTGCCTATCTGTCGGAATCGACACTACTTGAACACTATGAGTTGGCTGCACAGACACACACGCTGCGAATTTTACCGATGATAGATGCAGTACTTGCCGAGGCGGGTATTGGCCTAAGAGATCTGGATGCTATTGCCTTTGGCCGTGGTCCGGGTTCTTTTACCGGATTGCGCATTGGTTTTGGCACCTTGCAGGGCTTGGCATTTGCCGCCGACTTGCCGGTTTTACCGGTCTCAACCTTGATGGCCATGGCTGAAAACTATTACCAAAACCCCGAGGTAGGTAGGCTGCAGCCCGTGTTGCCAGCACTTGATGCACGCATGAACGAAGTTTATTGGTGTTTATATCAGGGTTTGTCCGCACAAGGTTTACCCCAACCGGTAGTTGATGAGGCGGTAATGGCACCAGAACAGGTGGCGCTGCTGCCCGAGGTTTTGGCGCAGCGAACTGCCTTGACGGGCATAGGCGCCGGTTGGCACTATGAAGCCTTAACCGACAGCGCCAACCAAGTGAAACTTGAATGCTATCCGCGTGCCGGCAGTATTGCCCGAATTGGCGCTGTGTATTTGGCAAATGGCCAGGCTCAGCCCATTGAAGCGGTGCAGCCGGTGTATTTGCGCAATACTGTCTCATGGAAAAAACGGCAGAAAATACGTAAAAGCTCAATTTAACTTATGCAGCTCCAAGCCTGTAGGTTGTGCCGCCAGGCGATCGACATTGAGCCTGCAAGCGTGAGTATGTAAAACCCCTAAACAAGAAGGCGAGCATGACAGCGACACACCCGGATGATTTCAATCAACGCTTAATGGCATTTTTAGCAGCTGCGCCCACGGCTTTCCATGCCGCGCGGGTTATGGCTAGCACACTGGAAGAGGCTGGGTTTACACGCATATACGAGGCTGACGCCTGGCAGCTTATACCCGGTGAGCGCTATTACCTGCTGCGTAACGATTCATCTATTATTGGTTTCATCTATGGTAAAGAAACGCTGCCAGACAGTGGCATTCGTATGCTCGGTGCCCACACCGATAGCCCTTGTCTTAAAATCAAACCTAAGGCCGATGTTTTCAGCCAGGGTTACCAGCAGTTGGCGGTTGAAGTTTATGGCGGTGTACTTTTAAGCACTTGGTTCGATCGGGATTTATCCGTGGCAGGTCGCGTAACCTATCGTGATAGCAACAATGTATTACGCAGCCTGTTGATTGATTTCAAAAACCCTATTGCCACTGTCCCCAGTTTGGCCATTCATCTGGATCGCGAGGCCAATCGCAATCACAGCATCAATGCTCAGGATGATATAAAGCCGGTGTTAATGTTGGGTGACAAAAGCAGCGATAGCTGGCAAGTTCTTTTGCAGCAACAGGTGCGGGCAACCTATCCTGATGCGGATGTGGCTGAAATCCTTGACAGCGAACTCTGCTTATACGATACCCAAAAGCCTGCACTAACCGGGTTTAAACAGGAATTTATAGCCAGCAGTCGGCTGGATAATCTATTGAGCTGTTTTGTGGGCTTAGAAGCACTGTGCCAGGCCGATAACAACGCCAGTTGCCTGTTGATATGCACCGACCACGAAGAGGTGGGCAGCGCGTCTGCCTGTGGCGCCAAGGGGCCGATGCTGGCGCAATTTCTGGAACGGTTACTGCCGGATAACGAAACCCGTCTGCGCGCACTGGATAATTCATTTATGATCTCGGCAGATAACGCCCACGGCGTACATCCTAACTTTGCTGCGAAGCATGACGCTGGCCACGGCCCGCTGTTAAATGCGGGTCCGGTAATCAAGGTCAATGCCAATCAGCGTTATGCCACTAACAGCGAGAGCAGCGCGTTGTTTCGACTGTTGTGTCAGCAGGCCGATGTGCCGGTGCAGAGTTTCGTCTCTCGCTCGGATATGGAGTGCGGCAGTACCATCGGCCCCATTACCGCCAGCGAGGTAGGTGTAAAAACGCTGGATGTGGGCGTGCCCACTTTTGCTATGCACTCTATTCGGGAGCTGGCCGGCTGTAGCGATGCCTGGTATCTACATCAAGTCATCAATGCTTTTTTTGCCCGTCTGCAGGCACCGGGTAAATTCGGCTAATTGATGCGTGTTCTGGTGCTTTCGGCCTATGATGCCCCCAGTCATAAACGTTGGCATCAAAATCTGGTGGATGCGCTGGATGATATCCATTGGACAGTGCTGACTCTGCCGCCGCGGTATTTTCGCTGGCGTATCCGCGCCAATAGTTTGTATTGGGCACTGGCGTGCCGCGAACAATTGCTTCAGCCCTATGATGTTGTGTTGGCTACGTCCATGACCGATCTCACAGGGCTGCGCTCGCTGCTGCCCGAATTAGCCAAGATTCCCACCATTATTTATTTCCATGAAAACCAGTTCGTCTACCCGGTTACCCTGCAGCAGCACGCCTTGCTCGAACCACAAATGATGACTTTATACAGTGCATTAAGTGCCGATGCGCTGGTGTTTAATTCGGCCTTTAATCGCGACACTTTTATGGCGGG
>DATBNH010000361.1:0-7573 GCA_036554405.1 Cellvibrionaceae bacterium
TAAACAATAAATAATATTTCTCACCCACACCTGCATCAAAGTTAGCGGTAATGGCCTCTTCGCTGAGGGCGCGATTGTGAATGGCCAAAAAGCGAATGGCGCCGCGCCACAAACGGTTAGATGACACTTCATTGCCAATCACCAGTGCGTAACTGCTGTCCCACTCGCTGAGATTGCCTGGCCCCTCCTCGTCGGCATTGCCGGTGTATTCGCCGTTAACATAAATGCGGCGGCCCTCTACCGCATTAAAGGTGATAACCACATGCTGCAAGCTGGCCTGCAAGCGCTCCTCGGCATCCAAGGTCGAGTGCGCGGGCATGCCGTTGCCATCGGTCACCGAGCTGCGGTTAAAAAAGTCGTAGTTATAAAGTGTTTGCCCCAGGGTAAAATTGCGCACCTGGGTACTGCCCGAATAGCTGACAATGCGCGCCTCTTCTTGAGTGACGTTATCGGGAATAACCCAGGCCTCCACGCTGTATTCGCCGGTGCTGGTAATCAGGTCAAACAATTTGCGGCTGGAGGCGGTGCTAGCTTGTGCCTTGCCGTCAATAATGCGCAGGCCCCAACTGCTCATCCACTCCACATCGCCAAACAGGTTGAGATCGGCGGCGGGCTCTACCCCGCTGGTGTCAAAGGCAGTGTTGCCTTCGCGCGCTTTAAATTCGTATTTGGCAATAATATCGGTATCTACCCGGCCACCGGCGCTGGCGACAATGCCATCGCCCAGGGCCAGGGCTTTACTGAATACCAGCGCCGGATCGAGCTCGACCTCGGGCAGTAGCGCAACAAAATTTTCGATAGCGTCTCGCATGGCGTTGGCATCGCTGGTGCAATTGCCGCTCCAGCAATTGTGCGATTCCAGCCCCAGCCGCTCCACCAGGCGCGAGCGGGCAGGGTTATCCAGGCGAATGCGGCTGCGCGCCGCGTCGTAAGCAATATCAATATCGCTACTGGCCAAAAATGGTTGCTGTCGCAGGGGTGCGCTCTCGCTGTGGCAATTGCTGCAGTAGCTGTTGAGCAGCGGGTAAACAGTGCTGGCAAAGTCGCCGCTGTCAGCGGGGAAGTTTTTGCTGGCATCGACGGTTTTATCCACCGGGGGGGTGAGCACAATCTGGTTGGTAATACTGCCCGCGCCCTCGGCCCAGGCGGTAATGTAACCAATAATAATATCGGCGCAGGCGGTGTTGCTGGTTAGCCAGCAGTTGTGGCCCTCGGCCACTTTTAACGCCATGGGCGACAGCGCCGGGGTGCCCAAATCCACCAACGGCTGCACATCGGCATAGGCCAGATTAATATCATCGCCGCGTACAAAGGTGGGCAGTTGATCGGCCGTGCCGTGGCAGTCGCCGCAGCGCTCGGGCACCGCCAGGTTGTCCCACACATTCACTTTAAAGCGCTGAATGTCATCGGTTTGCGGTGCCGGGCCAGTGTAAACAAAGCCGCCGCCACCGCCGTTACCGGGGTCGATATTGGGCTCTACAGTCTGGCCGCTGTCGGAACCACAGCCGCCCACTAACAGGCCGGCGAGTGCAAGGCAGAGTGTGATTCTGCGCATCTCAATCTCCCTTACAGTAGTCGGCGGTGTCGACAAACACCTGCTTAAGGTTGTAACCACTGGCGGCAAAGTTGCTGGTGGCAGAGGCCATTAATGCTCGATCCGCACTGTCGCCAGGGGCGCGCAGGCACACGGTTTTAAACACTTTTTCTACCTGACAACTGGCAAAGGCGCCGGAGTGGGCCAGCTCCATGCCCATGCTTTTGGCGCCGGCGCCGCTGCCCGGCAGGCTCGCATCCCACGCCAGCACGGCATTGGGGCCGCTGCGCCAGTAGTTGTCCCAGTTGTCGCTCTGGGTAATGTAGCCGGGGGCGAAGGTACTGGCGTTAATATGGTACTTGGCCAC
The DNA here is from genome assembly GCA_036554405.1 of Cellvibrionaceae bacterium. Lineage (GTDB taxonomy): Bacteria > Pseudomonadota > Gammaproteobacteria > Pseudomonadales > Cellvibrionaceae > Gilvimarinus. The sequence goes on from DATBNH010000361.1 coordinate 1,902, forward strand.
TACGCGGCTATTGGTGGCCGGGTCAGTCGTGCCCTCAGTGTTGTAGCTGATAGCGCCGTTGAGTGCATCCGGATCGGTATCCGGGTCAAAGCGGTAATCGTAATAGGCAAAGGCCTGGGCCAGCGGGTCCATGCCGTTATGGCAGCCCACGCAGTTGTTTAAATACACCCGGCTGTCGCCGCCGGGGCTGCGGCTGACATCCTGGCGAATGCGGGTGGGAATGCGGGTGGTGTCGTGAACTTGTTCTAGGTCGCGGCACAGGTGGGCGAGCAGGGTAAAGCGGAACATGGCGCGATTGGTGCCCAGATAAAAGAAGGCCTTGGCGGCGGCGCGGCTGGTCATAACCCCGGCGGTGGCATCGGCGGGCAGGCCGGTGACGTCCGATTGCGCGCGGCGCGTTAGCGCATCTTTAAGGGCGGCGCTAGATTCTTCCAGCGCCTGGTAATGGTTGTTATTGCTGTTACTGTAAGGCGGCAGACCCGCACTGTTGCCGGTGTAGAGTACATCGGCATAGAGCAGCTCGCGAAAATCCACCTCGTCACGCACCAGCCCCATGACCGTGGCGGTGTAATCGTTAAGCGGGGCGAAGGGGGTCATGTCGCGGTTGGTCCAAGGAGTGGCCAGGGTTTTTAAGGTGGCGCGGTAAAAGCCGTCGTTGTCCATGGCTAAATGCACGGCCAGGTCCACATCGCCATCTTCAATATGGGCGGCCATTTGCAGCAGCGTCTGCTCGCTGGGCGGCACACCCGCCACGCGGTTGTGAATTTGCAGCGCCTGCTCCCGCGGCCCGGCCCAGGCAGATGATGTAGACAAAATAACCAGGGCTAATGAGCCGAACATACAGAATCGGGCAAGAGCCGAGAGCTTCCTGGGCATAGCCGGATGTCTCCAAGGGTGAGGCGGGTGATAGATAATCAGGTATTATAGCCCTATCCTTCATTGTGCCTTGAGTGTTTATAAGGCCTTGGGGTGTCTACCCAATCACAGATTGGGTAACAATTATTTGATGGGCAGCTTGCAGCAGCGTGATTGGCGACAAAGAAACCGCCGCCACGGTGCGCCACAATAACTGCCTTTATGTCCTTGCGATGGATTAAACCATGATTGAGAGCCGCCGTGCGCTGGCGCAAGCCTACCTTTTTTTGCCCCGCGCACTGTTAAGCATAGCCATCGGTGCTCTTGCTGCTTGCGGTGGCAGCGGCTCGCCATCGCCGGTGGGCAGTGGTGACCAACAGCCAGACCCGGTGGTGGTGGACTTGCCGGTGGCTTTTATCCAAAGGCCGTTAATGGTAGAGGATGAAGACGGCGGCGAGCCACAGGTGTATTTACTGCCCGCGCCCGATCAACCCCTGGCCTTTAACCCCGGCGCCAGCCTGTGGCTCAAGCCCCGCGCCACCCACGAGTCGGGCGCGCGGGATATCAGCTCGGCTGCTTTTGTGGATTCCCCGGGCGATGGCGCCGGTTACGATGTTAAAAACCTGAGCGTACACCCGGATGGGGATCGACTGCTGTTTACCCTGCGGGCACCCATGCTGGAAGATGTAGATGAGGACGAGCAGCCCAGTTGGAATATTTGGGAGTACAACTTGCCGCTGGACAGCCTGCGCCGGGTAATTACCTCAGATATTGTGGCCGAGGCCGGAGATGATATTACCCCGCGCTACCTGGCCGATGGCCGCATTGTGTTTGCCTCTACCCGCCAGGTGCGCAGCCGCGCCATACTGCTGGACGACAACAAGGCCCAGTACGCCGCCGAGAGCGAGTTTGGCGACGGCCCGGCGCTATTGCTTCACAGCATGAATGCCGATGGCACCGATATTCGCCAACTCAGCTACAACCAGAGCCACGACTGGAATCCGCTTTTACTGGACAACGGTCGCCTGCTCTATCAGCGCCGCGATAACTATGGCAACAACCGCCTGAGCTATTACACCGCACGCCCCGATGGCACCGATGTGCGCCTGCATTACGGCTATCACAGCCTGTTTGATAACGACACCCCCTGGCTGTTTAACCCCCAGGTAATGCCCAATGGCAAGTTAGTAGGTATTTACAAACCACGTGAGAGCGTAGCCGGTGGTGATATGGCGGTGCTGGACCAGGCGCAGTTTGTGGAGCCAGAGCTGGCTGTGCTGCCGGGCACGCCCGGCGAAGCGGTTGAGCCTTTGACGGTATTGCCCATAGTTACCGATGGCGGCATCTCTCGCCACGGGTATTTCTCGGCACTGTCGCCCCTGTACGACGGCACTAACCGGCTGTTGGTCAGCTGGAGCCAGTGCCGCTTGAGCGTACCCGACGAGAACCGCGCCAGCGGCGAGCGGCTGGTGCCCTGCACCGAGGATTGGCTGGCCAACGAGGAGGCCACAGCCGCCGATCCGCTGTTTGGCCTGTGGATTTACCAGCTAGACAGCAACGTACAGCTGCCGGTGGTCACCCCGCGCGAGGGTGTAATCTACACCGAGGTAGCCACTGTGGAACCGCGAGCGCCCATGCCCTATTTGGCGCCACAAATTGATACCAACCTCGCCGAGGAGGGGCTTGGCGCCCTGCATATTCGCAGCGTTTACGATATAGACGGCATCGATGCCACCAGTGAGGGAATAGCCACCCTGCGCGACCCGGCCCAAACCCCGGCCAATGCCCGCCCGGCACGTTTCTTACGTTTGGTAAAAGCCGTCTCTCTGCCCCCCGATGACATTCTCAACTTTCCCGGCAGCGCCTTTGGTTTTAGCGGCGGCGAGCGCATGAAAGAAATTTTAGGCTATGTGCCCATAGAGCCGGACGGCTCGGTAAAGGTGGCGGTGCCCGCCGATGTGGCATTTACCCTGTCTATAGTCGATGCCGCCGGGCGTCGCATCAGTGCCCGGCACCGCAACTGGTTGCAACTGCGCCCCGGCGAAACCTTTGAATGCAGCGGCTGCCATGAGCGTGACTCGGGCATTACCCACGGCCGCCCCGAGGCCGCGCCCGCCAGCATTAACACCGGCGCTGAAACCAGCGGCCTGCCCTTTGCCAACACCGAGCCGGCGCTGGTGGCGGATATGGGCGAAACCATGGCCGAGGTCTATGCCCGCATAGTTGGCCTGCGCCACCCAACGGTGGATATCGACTATAGCGACGACTGGACCGACCCCGATGTGCGCGCGAAAACCCCGGATTTTGCCTACCGCTATGCCGAATTACACGAGGTGCCAGACCCGGACCAGGTGCCCACCAGCGAGGCCTGCCAGATTCAGTGGCAGGCCGGTTGCCGCATAGTGATTAACTACGCCACCCATATTCAGCCGCTGTGGGAAAAGCCGCGCCAGCAGTTTGATGCCTCAGGCGAGCTGCTGGCCGATTACACCTGTACCAGCTGCCATAGCCCCGCCGATGCCGACGGCCTTGTGCAGCTTCCTGCTGGCCAGTTAGACTTAACCGCATCGGCCAATGATTCACCGCATATCACCTCTTACCGGCAACTGCTGGCCACCCGCTTTGAATTGGAGCTGGTAGAGGGAATACTGCAAGAGGTGTTGATCGAGTCGGGGGAATTTGAAACCGATGAAGAGGGCGAGCTGATTCTCGACGCCGATGGCAACCCCATTCCGATTTTAGTGCGGGTGCCTATATCGCGCACTATGGCGCCCGGCGGTGCTTTTGCCAGTGCCCGCTTTTTTAATCGCCTGTCGACATTTAACAGCGAAGAAAGCACAGTCGATCATCGCGGCTGGCTTAACAGTGCCGAGCTAAAGCTATTGGCCGAGTGGCTCGATATTGGTGCCCAATACTACAATAACCCATTTGATGTGCCCGATTAATGCAGCCAGCCAAACGCCTAAGCACTCGCCGATTTTGCCCCGCGCTACTGGCTGTCTGCTTGTTGTGGCTGCCCGCCAGCGGCGCCTGGGGCTGGTGGTGGGATAATACGCCGCTCGTGGTCACGATTAACGCCGCCTATATTGATGTTTACTCGGGGCCGGGGCGGGGTTACCCGATTTTTCATGCGCTGGCAAAAGGCGAGCAAATTACCTTGCTGAAAAGCCGCACCGAGTGGATCAAAATACAAACCCGGCGCGGCACCACCGGCTGGATTGCGCGAGAGACCATGCAAAACACCCTGGACCCATCTGGCGAGGTGCCAGATTTTACCGATCAGTATGCCAGCGATGCGGTAACCGGCAGATTGGAGCTGGGTGTAGCGCTGGGCGATTTTGGCGGCGCCGACTCACTGGGAATGAGCCTGGGTTATCGCTTTACCCGCAACCTTACCGCCGAGGTACACTATGCCCATCACACCGGGCAGTTTTCCGACAGCGAGAGCGTCGCGCTGGCATTAATACACCAGCCCTTTCCCGAGTGGTGGGTATCGCCTTTTGTCGGCATTGGGGCAGGGCAAATAAAAATTCACCCGAGCGCTACTCTGGTAGAAACTGAAGATCGGCAAGACAATGTATTACTAGCCAGTGTAGGCACCTATGTACATGTATCGCGCCGCTTTTTTTTACGCGCCGAATACGTTAACCATTATTTGCTGACAACACGCGAAAACAACGATGAGGTTCACCAATGGCGAGTTGGTTTCAACGTATTCTTTTAAGCGCTTTAGCGCTGCTGGTATTCGCACCGGTGGCCGCCCAAGACGACCCGCTGGAACCGGTGGTGGGCGCCGATATGGAGCGCCGTCAAATCAGTGAAGATATGCTCGACACCGAGAATTTTGAAATCGGTGTATGGGGCGGCATTCTGGGCATAGAGGATTTTGGCAGCAACAGCGTGAGTGGTGTTAGCGTGGCTTATCATGTGACTGAAGACTTTTTCTTGCGCGCCAGTTACGCCACCAGCGAAGCTCAAAAAACCAGTTACGAGTTATTAAGCGGTGCGGTGGAATTGCTCACCGACGAAGAGCGTGAGTACATTTATTACGATTTATCTATAGGTTACAAGATATTTCCCGGGCAAGTGTTTTTGGGTAAAAACTTTACCCTGAACACACACTTTTATTTACAAGCCGGCGCGGGCAATACCGAGTTTGCCAACAACCGCTATGCCACTTGGTCAGTAGGCGCCGGTTACAAATTGTATATGACCGACTGGCTGGCCATAGAGCTGGGTATGCGCGATCATATTTTTGCCCATGAACTGTTTGGCGAGCGCAAACGTGTTAATAATTTTGAAGGCCAGCTTGGCCTGTCGATTTTTTTCTGAGGAGAGTGCTATGGGGTTTTGGCGTTTAACACTGGCGGCTATGGTGCTGCTGGGCAGTATGGCAGCAATAGCCGACGATGCGGCACCGGATTTCACCTTAAAAAGTAACAGCGGCGAAAACCTGCGCCTGGCAGAGCAACGCGGCAAGGTGGTTATGATTAATTTTTGGGCCACCTGGTGCGCCCCGTGCCGCAAAGAGATGCCACTGCTGGATGAGTTATATCAGCGTTACCACGCCGCCGGTTTTGAATTGTTTGGTGTCAATGTAGAGCCAGACAAAGAGCCCGCCGATAAGCTGGTGGCGGAGCTCGGGGTTACTTTTCCTATTCTTTACGACAGCGACAGCAAAGTAAGCCGCACCTACAAGGTAGATGCCATGCCCACCACCATCATGGTGGATAAAGACGGCAATATTCGCTACGTTAATCGCGGGTATCGCGATGGCGATGAAGAAAAATACCGCGAACAAATTCGCGAGCTGATGC
>DATBNH010000378.1:0-7875 GCA_036554405.1 Cellvibrionaceae bacterium
TGATGTATTAGCCTGGTCTAATTCGGACCAAAGACTGTATTCACCGGTTTTAGCTATTAATCTTTCTTCCCCTCCACGGGGTGTCCAATAAGCCTCAATATCACCTACCACCGAATGCATACCGGCGCGGTCCATTGTGACCACTACCTCGCCATTGTTAGTGCCTGGCTGATAATGAATAGTGGCGTTATTAAAATTCACCGTGTAATCAGTTTCACCCTGACGAATCACCACAGGAATGGCAAAGCTTAAAACAATATTGATACTCAGCGATGCTGACTCGCCTCCCTCATCGACATCGGCCGCTGAGGGCGGGGGCAGGGCTTTAAACAGTAAATGGGAGCGATATTCGCCATCCGGCAAGTCTCGAGGGCGCCGCAAGGCGAGCTTCACTGTCTGGCGTTCGCCGCCTTGTAACGTAACCTGCCTGGGTGAAAAACGCAGCATGGAGCTGGCGATGGGAAAACTTTTAGCCTCTTCCACGCTCAAGTCATCATAGCCGCCCCCGGCCTTGGCTTGCTTTTCTGCCCATTCCAGCCGGTAAGTAGTGGTGGCATTTGAAGTGTTAATCAAAGTTACTTCGGCACTGCGATCACTCTGGTTAAACTGCACACGAGTGGGGTTAATTAGTAGATTAGCCGATACTATATTCGCCCATAGCAGCAATGAAATTGCCAATAATCCTCGTTTAAAATATCTGTTCACGCTCATTCCCTACCCTTAATAATGATGGTTGTAGTTATATGCCAAAGTCAGTAGGCCATATCAATATTCATGAAAATTATGTACTCAGCACCGCTGAAGTAGTTTTCAGCCGGATTCCCCGAGGTACTCAGAGTGCCTCCCATGCGAAATTGCACAGTACCGTTGCCGTCAGTTCTAACGGTATCCGCAAGGTCAATGGCGGTAATGGTAAATTGCGCTGTGTCCGCATAAGACATGGACGAGGACACCGGTATATCCAGCGACAAGTTGACATTAGTATAGGCGGGTAGTCCGCTCAAGGTATAAACGCCTGGAGTACCGGGCTTGATAACCAGAATCTGACCGGTGCTACTTTGCGCGCCGGCGCGGGTAATGGTGGTACTACTGACGCTGTTATTATTTCTTACGGTAATTTCACCAAAACTCAGCGGGCTGTCTATAGACAGATCGGCACGGGCATTGGCCGAAAAAACGCACAGAATAATAATTATTATAGATTTATTCATAAATAACTCATGGCAAATACAGACAATATGACTGCGGACACAGGAATGTTAAAGCAAAAAACATACCTTACCGTGAGCGCCAGAGTATATTAATACCCATGTTGATGCCGAGGCTATAGTTGAGGGGTTAAAAAAACCCAAACCCGATTCCGGGTTTGGGTTTTTATGATACCGACGAGCCGTTATTAATACTCAACGGTTACATCAAAAGAGCCGGTGTAGGGAATACCATCTTCATACAGTGGATCGACAATTGCAGCCACATGGGTTGCAATTTCAGCGCCGACAGTAAAAGTTGCATCACCAGTACCGTTTGCCTGAATGACAGTAGTAATTACCCCAGGGGTGCCCGACGTACGGTAGGCTGTAAACTCACCTACGGTAAAGGTGGCCGAGCCCGGTGGCAGAGCAGCTGACAGCGTAATAGGCGCAGCCGGCAAGGTCAGAGAGAGGTTACTGAAAGGCGCTACACCAGCAACTGTGAAGACTGGGCGAGCAGGCGTTCCACCTACTGACTGAATAACCGCCACACCTGCACCATCGGCACACAGTTGGGTAGGATCCGCAGAAGCACCCAATGGTGATGCCGGGTTGGCCGGAAGAGCCAGCACCGCGCACTCGTCAACAGTCGGGGAAGCTGTGGCGCGTATTTCGCCAAAATCCAGCGTACCGGTGAATGTAAAATCAATCGCGTTGTTGACTGACACTGTTGCAGGCACAGTGACTGTTTCCGCCAATGCTGCACTTGCACCGACCAACAGCAGAGCGGCCCCAACACCTTTGCTTAGCTTATTAAACTTGATCATATTGTTAATTCCTATAAGTTGATCTGCTTTATTTACATTGCGCCTTAATGAAATATTCCTATAGGCGTATTCTTGTATCGACTTATTCAGGCAAAGCTTGAATATTTTTTGTGCCTTTCAGCACCATAGCCGTTATTACGCACGGCCTCGGCCAAAGCACACCTCACTCACAATCCACGAGCACCCCTTGAACGCCAGAGGCAAAACCTGTCATGGTATTAACTGAATATAGCCCATGGCAGACAACATGCAACATTATGTGCCAAAAAAAACGGCTCATCAGAACGCCGTGGGTCACCATAAACGTACAATAATCATACAACCCTCTGGGCATGGCACTTACCCGTCCAAACCGCTAAAATGCCAGGCTTTTCAAACAGTGACCGATACCCTATGCAAACCCTGACCCTGAAGCCGCTACAATCTGTGCGTGGCGAGATTTATTTGCCCGGCTCCAAAAGCCTGTCTAATCGTATTTTGTTGCTGGCCGCGCTGGCTAAGGGCCAGACCCGCATCACTAATTTGCTCGACAGCGATGATGTCAGCCATATGCTAGAGGCTCTGGAACTGCTCGGTGTCGACCTGCAACTGACCGACAACAAACGCACCTGCACCGTCAGCGGACTGGGGCATGCCTTTAATATTGCCGCCCCCCAAACCCTGTACCTGGGTAATGCCGGAACCGCCGTGCGCCCGCTGACCGCCGCACTGGCTGCCAGTGTGGGCGAATTCACCATCACCGGTGAGCCGCGCATGTACGAACGCCCCATTGGCGATCTGGTGGATGCCCTGGCGGAATTGGGGGCGGATATCCATTATCAGAAAGACGCAGGTTTCCCGCCGCTGACCATCAACGGCACCACCCTTACCGGCGGCGAGGTGGATATCAAGGGCAACATTTCCAGCCAGTATCTGACCGCACTACTGATGATCGCGCCGCTGTTTAGTGGCAACACATTAATTCGGGTCGATGGCGAACTGGTGTCCAAACCCTATATTGATATCACCCTTGATACCATGGCCAAATTCGGCGTCGAGGTGACTAATAACCAGTACCGCACCTTCGAGATCCAAGGCAAACAGCAGTATCAGTCGCCCGGTGAAATCATGGTGGAGGGCGATGCCTCTTCGGCCTCTTATTTTCTGGCGGCGGCAGCCATCGGCGGTGGGCCGGTGAAAGTACACGGCACCGGTAGTGCCAGTATTCAGGGCGATGCCGACTTTGCCCGAGTACTTGAGCAAATGGGCGCACGCGTTACCTACAGCGACTACTGGATTGAAGTGGAAGGCACCGGCAACCTGAAAGGTGTGGATGTGGATTTGAATCATATTCCCGACGCAGCCATGACTATCGCCACCACCGCTTTGTTTGCCAAAGGACCCACGCGCATTCGCAATATTTATAATTGGCGAGTAAAAGAAACCGACCGTTTGAGCGCTATGGCCACCGAGCTGCGTAAAGTGGGCGCCACTGTTGAAGAAGGTGAGGATTATATTTCCATAGAACCACCGGCTCACATTCAGGCAGCGGCGATAGATACCTATAACGATCACCGTATGGCCATGTGCTTTTCACTGGCAAGCTTTGGCGATGCGGAGATTGTCATTAACGACCCCGGCTGCACCTCGAAAACCTTTCCCACCTATTTTGACGAGTTCGCGCGCATCGCCAAGCTTAAAACCGAATTGCAATAACCCGTGGCTTATAGGTAAAAACTAGTGAGGGCCATTGAAGTCCGTCGGCTGAACCCAGTAACGCTTCTGGGTGCCGATGACCGGGTCGGTGAGTAGCGGGTTAACCAATGGAAACCAGCGCCAGTCGGCCCCTGATTGCAGCGGAAAAGCCATCTGCGTCAAGGGCTGCTCTGTCATAAAGCGCAGCAGTTTGTCGTTGTCAATCATGCGCTCAAGGCCGGTTTCAATCCACTCGGCCAAGGCTTCATTTTCGGGGCTGACAAAAAAATAAATGGCAAACGGATAGTGCACTACGAGTGAATCCAGTAGCATAATTTCAGGATAGTCTGGCTGGTAACGGGCAATTTCTGACAAGGCCTCAAAGTATCCTCGAGGATAATAATCACAGCGCCCCGCTACCACTGCCCGAAATAAACCCTCGTTTCCACCGGCAAGCTCCCGCACACGTAAACCGGCGTGTCGCAAAATTTCGGTATCTGGCCAGCTCAGGCCTTGGCAGGCTGTAAATGCCTTAAGATCATCCAGGGTTTCTACCTGAGCAAACTGCTCATAGCGATCGCGGTGAATAATCAAACGACGAAAGCCCACTAACCCACGCGTCAGTGGAACCTTAATTGCTCGCAGGGATTTTTCCCGCTCGGTATTGGCCCCCATCCAGAAAACATCAATTAACTCACCACGCAAAACTTCATAGGTGGCGCGGCCCTGCTCCATAAATGCAGTTTCCTGTATCTGTGGCACAGTGCGACCATCGGCAGCCTCTGTCAAAGCCATTTGCAAAAGGCCGACAAAATACTGCTGGGACACGCCCTCGGTCTGCTGCGATTTGGGCACTTTGAGTATGGCTGGATCAGCTATCAGTGTGCCGGGCCACAACAGCCAGAACAGAACTAAAAAACCTAGAGGTAATTGTCGCTTAGCCATTATCCATCTCACCTATCGGCATTTCACTTACACAGAAGTCCGCTATTCCTTCAGCATAGACTGTTGTGATACCAATAAGTAGATTTACCCTCGCCCTATGAAGCAAAACGGCGCTTTAGCGGTAGGGCTTACTCTGCAGCACCTGCAGCATCATTGGGCACGCACCCCTCATCGCCCTCGGCCATCGGGGCAAGGCTGATTTCGGCAATATGCAGCTCAAACCTGCCCTGGGTACCAACACTGAACGGCGAGCTGACTTTACTCAAATCCAGCCCGGCACTGGCAAAGCAGTCCAGTGGTAGCGGCAACACCATCCACTGCCCACGTGGTAGCTTTTTAAGGTTGTCGGCTACATTCACCTCGGCCTCGCAGTCTTCGCCGCAAGCCAACTTGATATTTACTGTGCCAGGCACCCGGCTTTCTACTTTAAGCGCAACCACCAGTTCGGCGGAATGTTCAAACCGGGATAAGTCGACTTCACGACCGCTAATCGTTGCACTGCCCCAGCTATCGCCTCTCCCCCATTGTAATTTAATGGCGCCGGGGAACTGCTCGGAACCGGCAGAAGATAAGGTGACTTTCCCCCCTCCACTCTTGCCACCAGCATCCTCTATGGGTTGCCACCAGTTGCCAGGATCGGCCAGCACCCACTGCCAGGTATCCGGTGTCTGACCCTGAGTGAAGTAGAAAAAATTGGGATTGATCGGCTGCTGGGCGGAGAGGGATAAACTGCCCAACAGTAATATTGCGCCTGCGAGTATGCGTACCAACATAAGAGTAACCTCACTTTATTATCATAATTTGGAGAGTGAGCCCTCCTTGCTCCACAGCCGGGCCTTAGAATAGCCCAGAGGAACAGTCAGTATAGCCAAGTTTAAGCAACCACGGCTACCGCATATAAAAGATTTTTCACTGGCAGCAAAACGGCGTACTTCCCGGTTGGACCAGCAGAGGCCTCTGCGGCCCTTAGGGCCGCAGAGATAGTAGAAGACTTACAAGCACTTACACCTTGCTGTCATTCAGCGAGGCGTAGGCTTTTTCCAGTTTTTTCAATTGCTTTTTACCCGGCTCTCCCAGCAGGTTAAGGGCAAAACGCAAACGCGCACGGCTCATATCGGGGCCGAGAATTGTCATGGAATCCATCACCGAAAATGACGAGGTAGTCCCGGCAATCGCCACAAACAAAGGCGCGAGAAAATCCCTGAGTTTAATATCCATCTGCTCAGACAGGGATTTCAGGTCATTAAAAATAGCATCGCGCTGCCACTGACGCAGTGCCTCCATTCGCCACAGGGCAAACTGCAAGACATCGCGCTGTTGCTCCAGGCTGAGCTTATTGGCTGCAAAATCGCTTTCAGTCAATGGCAGCATACCCGCCGCCAAAAAACCGGCAAGAGGTGCAAAGTCACTCAAGGTTTCCATACGCCCTTGGGCATGTGGCAATACTTTTAATAAGTTCTCGCGGTTAAGCGCCCAATCGCTGAGTCGATCCGCCAGCTGTTCAATACTGAGGTCCTCGCGCATCCACAGCCCATTCAACCAGCGCAATTTTTCCACATCAAAAATCGGACCACCCAATGACACCCGCGTAATATCAAAATGCTCCTGCATTTGTGTAATCGAGAACTTTTCACTTTCATCGGGCATGGACCAGCCCATACGTCCCAGATAATTCACCACAGCCTCAGGCAAAAAGCCCATACGCTGGTAGTAAAAAACACTGGTCGGGTTTTTGCGCTTGCTCAGTTTGGATTTATCGGGGTTGCGCAGCAGCGGCAAGTGACAGAGCACCGGCGCCTGCCAGCCTAAATATTTATACAGCAACAAATGTTTAGGAGCGGAGTTAATCCACTCTTCACCGCGAATTACATGGGTGATCTGCATCAGGTGATCATCTACCACATTGGCCAGATGGTAAGTGGGCATACCGTCGGATTTCATCAGAATCTGCGCATCCACCTGCGACCAATCCAGCTCTATGGTGCCGCGCAGCAAATCATCCACCGGACAGGGACCGGCCTCTTCGGGTACATGCATGCGCACCACATAGGGCATACCCGCCGCTTCACGGCGTGCTACCTCGTCTGCAGGCAAAGCCAGGTCCGAAGCTTTAAGCGCGGTGTGCAAACCCGCTTCACGACGGTTTTCTCGCAGTTCATCCAGCTCTTCGGCGGTGCGGTAGCAGCGAAAGGCATGACCGGCATCGAGTAATTGCTCAGTGTATTGGGCGTAAATATCGCGCCGCTCGCTCTGCCGATAGGGGCCAAAGTCACCGCCCACATCCGGGCCTTCATCCCAATTGAGACCCAGCCAACGCAAGCTGTCAAAAATCGCCTGTTCAGATTCGGTGGTGCTGCGGCTCTGATCGGTATCTTCAATACGCAGAATAAACTGGCCACCGTGTTGACGCGCAAAGCACAGATTAAACAGCGCGATATAGGCGGTGCCCACATGGGGGTCGCCGGTGGGAGAAGGGGCAATGCGGGTGCGTACGGTCATCATATTCTCACAGTAAAAGGCAAAAGAGCGCCATAGTAAAAAGTTGCGGGGTCAGCTTCAAGCCATTAAGGCACAAAGTCTATCCCATAAAAGTTTCGCTTCGATTGAAGCCAGACACTGGGCCTCAGGGCCGGTGTAGCCAGCCGTGTGACACTGACGTCGGTAACACGGCGCGCAGGCAAAACCGCTGGCACTAATCTGGGCCGAGCGTTCACCAGTGGCGGCAATTAGCGCAGGATCAGTGGGCCCGTAGGCGGTTACCGTGGGCACACCTACAGCGGCGGCAATATGGGCAAGCCCTGTGTCATTACAGAGCGCGCCGTGACTATTCGCCAAAAGCCCGGCAAGTTCACTGAGAGATAGTCGCGGCAACACCACGGCGTTCTCCCTACCCTCGGCAATGGCCTCGGCCTGTAATCGTTCGGGTTCACTGCCCCAGGGTAAGAGCACCTTGAATTGACTCTCCGCTGCCAGTGCCAGCAACTGCCGCCAGGTGTTAACCGGCAAGCACTTGGTTGACCAGCTGGCATTGGTCACCGCTACCAAATAAGGCCCTACCGGCCGATGCTGGCTGTCGGGCCAGGCTTTATTGTTTAAACCAAAATCCGGGGCGGAATTCGGCAGCGGATAGTCCAGCGCAGCGCTAAACAATTGCCGCCAGCGATCCACTGCCAGAATATCCTTTGCTACCGCTACCTGCTGCTGGTAGGCCCAATGGGCGCCGTATTCGCGCACCGAGT
>DATBNH010000385.1:0-2390 GCA_036554405.1 Cellvibrionaceae bacterium
GCCGCATAGAAGTGTGAGGTTTTAGCATGCCGGATAGCTATATTGCTGTTGCTGATATTCTGATGGATATAGAAAAAGAGCTACGCGAGCTGGGGCTGTGGGAATCCGAACCCCCCAGTGCCGAAGCGTTGGCCAGTACTCAACCTTTTGCGATTGATACGCTTACCTTTAGCCAGTGGCTGCAATTTGTTTTTATACCCGGCATGTACCGATTGGTAGAAAATCGCGATGCACTGCCCGCCAGCTGCCATATTGCGCCCATGGGTGAGGAGTATTTTCGACTGCAGCCACAGCTTAATAGCGCCACACTCGTGGCGCATTTGCACCGCATTGATCGCCTGCTAACGCGGAAAGATGGATAATCTTTTTTAACAATACTGCATTAGCATCACTTATTAAGGAACCATTGTGGGCAAAAAACACCCATCCGATTGGCAAAACGATGCTTGCGGCGAGTACCAGACACGCGCCCGCCTGCCCTGGCCACAGATGTTATTACTGCTGGTAGGTATGCCGGTAAAGATGCGTCAGAGCCTAGTGCATAGTCGTGCCTGGGTAACCTGGTTTCTTACAGCAAGTATTTTGCTGGTGTCAGTGCTTGCCTGGACCCAGTGGCATGAACCGGGCTTATGGGAGAACCTGGTACTCACTCACCAGCATCAGGGCTTGCTGTGGTGGGTGGGTCTGGCAGGTTATCCTTTCCTTCACGGTGACTGGCTGCACCTGTTGGGTAACCTCTACTTTCTGTTGGTGTTTGGCCGAAATATTGAGTGCGCTTTTGGTCGTCGCCGTATGCTGTGGTTATTCCTTTTCTCCTCCATGGCCGGGGGGTTATTGCATACCCTGTTCAGTACTAGCGGGCTGATTGGTGCCAGTGGCGGTGTGTTCGGCTTGCTGGTATTTTACGTGCTGCAATTTCCCCAGGCACGGGTGATGTGGCTGCCCCTGGGGCTAGCCGGCCGGCTGGTGTCATTGGTGTTGTTTCGCGAGTATTTAGTTAAAGGCTTTGCGGTCTGGATTTACCTGCTACTGTTCGGTTCTTTGCAATTATTTATTTTATGGGAGCAGCTCTACGGCCAGGGTCAGATATCCGCACTGGCTCATATAGGTGGCGGCGTAGCGGGGCTGATTATCTGGTGGGGCTGGCGTAAGGGTTGGTTGCCTTGAGTGACAGATGACGGTTGACGAGGAACGGCAAACGGCGTGTCTCACAAGCCTCAAGCTGTCCTCGCTGCCCATCTACAAAGCCAGGCTTCCTTGATTGGGCGGATTTTTATATAAATGTCAGCTTATCATCCAGTTGCTCTTGGGTAATACGGTAAAAACTCGATTCCCATTCGCGCATTTTTTGGGTGAGGAATATATTTTTAAACTCTCCGAATACGGTTTCCACCAAAGGGTCATCGTCGAACGCTTCCAGCGCGTGTAGCAGGGTGCGCGGCAACAGTTGTTTGCGCTGCTCACTGAGGCTACTGCCCAGTTCGTAGGCGTTGCGGTTTTGTGGCTCGCCTGGGTCCAGTTTTTGCTCCATGCCTTCAAGCCCAGCGGCAATATGAAAAGCAGCGGCCAGGTAGGGGTTGCAACTCATATCCGGTGCGCGGTTCTCTATGCAGTAGCGGTTGGCGGGCATGCGCAACATGGCCGAGCGATTATTGCGGCCGTAGGCCATAACTACTGGCGCCCAGCTCATATCGGCCATAGCACCGCGGGCAATTAAACCCTGATAACTGTTGTAAGTGGGGCAGGTGAGCGCGGTTAATGCCGGTGCGTGTGTTAATAAACCGGCAGTAAACTGATAGGCACTGTCGGAAAAATCAGCCCCATAGCGGGTGGCCATGGCACCCCGTTGATCGGGATCGGGAGCAAAGATATTTCGTCCTGTTGTTATGTCTTCCAGCGAAATATTAAAGTGCGCACCGCTTCGAAATTCTGTGGCAAAAGGTTTGGGCATAAAGGTGGCAAAGCCGCCAATTTCGTCGGCCAGGCGCTTGATCATTAACCGTAAAAAAGTCAGCTGATCGCTACTGGCGAGTACATCGGTATAGCCAAAATCAAATTCATACTGGCCGCGTCCGCCCTCTTGATCAAACGAGTATAAATTCCAGCCCAGCTCGTCCATATAGCCGGCAAGTTTGTCCAGAGTACTCATAACATGGGTGGTCAGATTAAGATCGTAAGCCGGGCACACGCCTTTGTAGTCCGGCCCCAGAGTTTTTAGCTTGCCCTCGGCATCTTTGCGCAACAGGTAAAATTCCGGCTCAATACCCAGGTTAACCCGATAGCCCAGATCGGCGGCTTTTTTGACCATGCGTTTCAGTATGACACGGCTATCGTTAGCGTAGGGCTTGCCGTGGTAGTAAAGCTCGCCGGTAAACCAGGCCTGGGTTTTA
>DATBNH010000404.1:0-6916 GCA_036554405.1 Cellvibrionaceae bacterium
TGGCGGATAGACTCAAGCGAAGGCAATAAGGCGCCCTGCCCGGTAGTCGCCAAGGGTGACTGTTTCGCCAGTGCACGTGATGCAGCTAACATCATGGTATCGGTAATTCTGGTGGCCTTGGCGGCGATAACACCCAGCCCTACACCCGGAAATATATAACTATTATTACACTGGGCAATTTCATAGCGCTTGCCGGCAATAGCCACTGGTGCAAAAGGACTGCCGGTGGCTACAATCGCTCTACCCCCTGTCCAGCGCAGCAAATCTACCGGAAGGCCTTCCACCTGGGAGGTCGGATTCGATAACGGCAATATAATCGGGCGTTGACAATGTTGCTGCATGGCATCAACAAGGGTTTTATTAAAAATTCCCGGTTGCCCGGAGACACCGACCAGTACGGTGGGACGCGCATTAACAACAACATCCAACAGCGAAATCACCTCGGGTTTTAATTGTACCCACGCGGATAGTTCGGCACTGGACTTGCAAAACGGTTGCTGAAAATCATGCAATCCATTGGAATTTTCGGTTAACAAGCCCTCGCGGTTTAGCAGATAAATTCGGGCACGGGCCTGCTCCCGGCTCAGGCCTTCAGCCATCATTTGATCAATAATTTGCCCGGCAATACCGCAACCGGCAGAGCCGGCACCGGCAAATACTACAGTCTGCTCTGAAAGCTTTTCACCCTTGGCGAGACAAGCTGCCAGTAACGTGCCTACGGTAACCGAGGCCGTCCCCTGAATGTCGTCATTAAAGCAACACAAACGATCGCGGTATTCGGTTAACAAGGGGGTAGCATGCTGCTGAGCGAAATCTTCAAATTGCACCAACGCATTGGGCCAGCGCACCTGAATCGCCTTGATCGCCTGCTCCACAAAAGCGTAATACTCCTCGTCATTAATACGCGGGTGGCGCCAGCCCATATACATGGGGTCGTTGATTAACTGCTGATTGTTGCACCCCACATCCAGCACGATGGGCAAGGTATACGCCGGACTAATGCCCCCACAGGCGGTGTAAAGTGCAAGCTTGCCGATAGGTATGCCCATGCCACCAATACCCTGATCACCCAGGCCGAGAATCCGCTCACCGTCGGTAATGACGATGACTTTAACATTGTGCTTGGTGGCATTTTGCAGCATGTCATCGAGCCGATCGCGATCCGGGTAGGAAATAAACAATCCGCGCTTGCGCCGGTAAATTTTAGAAAACAATTGACACGCCTCGCCCACTGTCGGGGTATAAATCAAAGGCATGATTTCGCTCAAGTGCTCTGTAACTAATCGATAATAAAGTGTCTCGTTGGTATCTTGAATATTGCGCAGATAAATATGCTTATCGATGGCGGTGGTAAATGAACACAGTTGTTCATACACACGATTTTTTTGCTCTTCGATGGTTTCAATATTATAGGGCAGCAACCCCTCAAGATTAAATTGCTGGCGCTCTATGCGGGTAAAGGCACTGCCCTTGTTTAACAACGGCGCCTCCAGGAGCGCTGGTCCAGCAAAGGGAATATAAATCGGTCTTTTATTCACGCACACTCCAAAAATAACATTACTGCATTACTTTAACGGCTCGCAGGACATCGCGATCCTTATTAATCAACATCAGGGTTTTATTATCTACAGTTACTTTATGACTACCGGGCAGAAAATCCAGCAAGACCTGCTCCTGCTCCATTAGCTCAGGCAAACACATCATTTTTGTCGAACCTAATGCATCTTCGACAATAAGTTGTCGTTGATGCAGTTGATATTGCCCAAAAAAACGATTGCAACTAGCATTACCCACAATTCGGCCATCGTCGAGAAACTCGATACGCGCGGGACTATTTTCCACCACTGCCCTATCGCCAATTGACTGCAACTGCCAGACGCCAACAATTGCCTCAGAAGACGAAGGGGACGCTGAGGCGTGACCGGAGGACAACCCACACCCCCCGACGGTAGCACCTAACATTAACATTGCTATTAGCCACAGCCCGTTTTTCGTTATCGCTTTCATACTACATCCTCATAACTACAGGTCAGTATAGACCTATTTATACGAAGACAATTCCCCCTCAGGCAGATACAAAAACGCCGGGCACGCCCGGCGGTTCAAAATCGAGCAATCAACGGCCCATGCCTGGTGGCAGACCACCACCGCCAGGCATGCCTCCGGGCATCATGCCGCCCATACCCCGCATCATTTTAGACATGCCGCCGCCTTTCATTTTTTTCATCATTTTGGCCATCTGTTTATACTGTTTTAACAGACGGTTTAAATCCTGAATCTGGGTGCCGGAGCCCTGTGTAATACGACGCTTGCGAGAACTGGACAAATCTTCCGGGTTGCGTCGCTCCCAAGGAGTCATGGAGTTAATCAACGCTTCCATGGTTTTAAACTGTTTACCCATATCGGCTTGCTGCGCTACCTGTGCCATATTGCCCATACCTGGCAGCTTATCCATAAGCCCAGCTAACCCGCCCATATTCTGCATTTGTTGTAACTGATCGCGCAGGTCTTCCAGATCAAAGCGCTTGCCCTTTTTGACTTTCTGCACCAACCGCTCGGCTTTTTCACGGTCAATACTGCGCTCGGCCTCCTCGATCAACGACATCACATCGCCCATACCCAGAATACGCGAGGCAATACGCTCCGGATGGAAGGGCTCCAGAGCATCGATTTTCTCACCCATACCCAAAAATTTAATGGGTTTGCCAGTCACATGCCGCACCGACAGTGCAGCGCCACCGCGAGCGTCGCCATCGGCCTTGGTCAAAATCACCCCGGTGAGCGGCAGGGCCTCGTTAAAGGCTTTGGCGGTATTCACCGCATCCTGGCCGATCATGGCGTCAATAACAAACAGGGTTTCAACCGGATTAATGTTCGCATGCAGTGACCGGATTTCCTCCATCAATACATCATCCACATGCAGGCGACCAGCGGTATCCACAATCAGCACATCAAAAAACTGTCGCTTGGCATGATCGATAGCGGCGCGTGCAATGGCATCGGGCTTTTGCTCGGCAGTGGAGGGAAAACACTCGACTCCAATCTCTGCGGATAAAGTCTGCAATTGCTGGATAGCGGCGGGACGGTAGACGTCGACACTGACCACCAGCACCTTTTTCTTTTGACGCTCGGTCAAGAACTTGGCCAGCTTGGCTACAGAAGTGGTTTTACCGGCACCCTGCAAGCCCGCCATTAACACCACAGCTGGCGGCTGGACGGCCAGATTCAGGCTTTCATTGGCCTCACCCATCACTCTGGTCAGCTCAGACTCAACGATTTTGAGGAACTGTTGCCCGGGGTTGAGCGCCTTACCCACCTGGGTACCCAGTGCCCGCGAGCGCACCCTGCCGACAAAATCTTTCACCACCGGTAGCGCTACATCGGCCTCGAGCAGCGCCTTGCGTACCTCGCGCAGGGTTTCTTGAATGTTGTCATCGGTCAGCCGGGCCTTGCCGGTAACCTTTTTGAATGTGTGCGATAGACGATCTGATAGATTCTGGAACATATTCCCACTCGGTAATCATTAAAATCTGTGTCAGCCAATTCGATTGTGGCCATTGGGGCGATTATAACGCGCTACCTTGTCAGCGTCTGCCCCTATCCGGCATCTCTTAAAAAGCAACTGATAATCATTCCAAGGCTTCTCTTCACGCTCGCCTTATGCCACACTTTAGCGCCTGTTTACATAACCTTGACGGCCTCGTCGAAACAGGATTGCCAATAAACCAGATACCAGGAAGTGCCTAACGCTATGTCCGCCCTTGTCGCCAACATCAGTGCTATCTGTCTGTATCTGCTTGCCGGGGCACTATTGGCAAGATCGCTGCAGCAACTTAAACCCGTCAATCGGCCGGCATTGCTCGGAGTGACATCACTGGCGGTTATTTTTCATGCTCTGGGCAGTTACCAGTTAATCTCTGCGCCCGGTGGCATTAACCTCAGCCTGTTCCCGGTATTGTCGCTTATTTTTTGTACTATTAACGCCATTGTGCTGGCCAGCGCGATAAAAAAACCGGTACAGAATCTGTTTATTTTGTTATTTCCACTGACCATACTGGCCATGATCGCCTCGCAGCTGGCGCACTCCAGTACCTCTGCAGTAGCACTGACACCGGGCCTTAGCAGCCATATTCTGTTATCCATTGTCGCTTACAGTTTGCTCAGTATCGCCACCTTACAGGCTCTGCTGCTGGCCTTCCAAAATCATCAGATTCGCCACAAACGTCCGTTGCGATTGTTGCAGTTGCTGCCACCTCTGCAAACCATGGAAAACCTGCTGTTTGAGATGCTTTGGGCGGGGCAGATTCTGCTGACACTGTCTATCGTCTCTGGCATTACCTTTCTGGACGACCTGTTTGCCCAGCACGTAGCACACAAAACGGTCTTCACCCTGATCGCCTGGTGTATTTACGCCGTGCTGCTCTGGGGCAGACACTGGCTTGGCTGGCGCGGGTATACCGCTATTCGCTGGACCCTGGCGGGGTTTGCCATGCTGATGCTGGCTTATTTCGGCAGCAAGCTGGTGCTGGAGTTTATTCTCGCCACATAAATGAAATTCACACTATTGCGAATACCTATAAAGTCCTTCAATATAGCCGGCCGATTTGTAATATAGGTAAATTCCCGCTTGAACGATGTATCACTAGACGTGCTTTTCGGCATTCTTTTCTTTCTGCTCGTGCTCTCTGCGTTTTTTTCAAGCTCGGAGACTGCGATGATGTCTATCAATCGCTATAGACTGAAACATTTAAGTAAAAAAGGAGACCGTGCAGCTATTCGAGTTGAAGGATTGCTGGAACGTCCGGAGCGGCTTATCGGCCTGATCCTTATCGGTAACAACTTGGTGAACAACTTTGCTGCCGCCATTGCTGCAATAATCGGTCTACGCCTTTTAGGCGACTCCGGCGTCGCTGCGGCCGGGCTGTTACTGACTTTGGTGATGCTGGTATTTGCCGAGGTGACACCTAAAACTCTTGCGGCTACTTACCCTGAACGCATATCTTTTTTTACCAGTATTTTCCTCAAGCCGCTGTCTTACCTGCTGCATCCTGCCGTATTACTGGTCAATGGTATTTCCAGTGCCATGACCCGAGCCTTTGGTATTGAGCGCCCTCAAAATGCCATTGACCTGCACCCCGATGAATTGCGCACAGTTGTCGATGAGGCAGGTTCACTTATCCCCGACCAGCATCAGGGTATGTTGCTGAACATTCTCGACCTTGGTAAATCAACTGTCGAAGACATTATGATTCCGCGCAACGAAGTGGAAGGGCTTGACCTGGAAGACGATATTTGCACTTTGCTGGAACAGATTCGTACCGCCGAGTACACCCGCCTGCCCATTTATGAAGGCGATTTAAACAATGTTGTCGGCATTTTGCACTTGCGCAATGTAGCGCGCTTTCTCCATGGCGATGACTCCACGGTGACGATTGAAGCCATCAAGGCTCACGCCGATGAGCCCTACTTCGTTCCAGAATCTACCCCTTTGCACACGCAATTACTAAATTTTCAGACAAAAAAATTCCGCATGGCGTTGGTAGTGAATGAATACGGTGAAGTACAGGGTATTGTCACATTGGAAGATCTTCTTGAGGAGATTGTCGGCGACTTTACCACCAACATCGCTGAGGACGAAGAACAGGATATTGTCCCTCGCGAGGATGACTGGTATCAAATACACGGCGGCACCTTTATTCGGGATATCAATCGCAGTCTCGGTTGGAATTTGCCCACCGATGGCCCTAAAACCTTAAACGGGTTGGCCATGGAACATCTGGAGAATATTCCCGATGGTAATGTCAGCTTCAGTATTGAACACTACCTGTTCGAAACTGTGGAGATCACCGATAAGATGGTGGCCTGGTTTCGGGTGAAAATGGATTCGACAATTTATTAGCGAACTGAATTTTCTGCGCCCTTAGCGCGAACGCCAACGGCGCAGGCGGTAGAGAAGCCAGCCCAGGAAGGCCGCTGCCAACACTATTGATAACAATAATACCAGCAATATAAAAGCAAACTGCAGCACCTCTGACCAGGTCAGCCCCCAGCCGTAGACAGCCAGCGCTACAAAACAAAAACAGGCAATAAAGCTGGCAAGAAAAGGCCTGCGCCAGCGACCAAGTGCACTCAAAAAACTCTTTCTGCTCATAGAATTTGCGCCTGTACCTGTCTGGCGATACTGATTACGCAGGCATCTGGTTTAGCATGCCTATTTCAACTGTCCCGACGCCAGCGTGTGCCGTCAGCAGAATCTTCCAACACTATACCTGCCTCCTGCAGCTGACCGCGAATCTCATCGGCACGGGAAAAGTTCTTGGCTTTTTTGGCCGCTATACGTTCGGCCACCAAGGCATCAACCGTCTCTGCCGTCATCGCATTGGCACTGGCCGCCTGCAAAAAACCCTCGGGGCGCTCTTGCAATAATCCCAGCACATTAGCCATAGCCTTCAACACGGCTGCCAGGAAGTCGGCTCTACCGCTGTCTTCGGTAGCTGCGGTATTCAGCGCTCGCGCCAGATCAAACATCACCGCCAGCGCTACGCGAGTGTTAAAGTCATCATTCATCGCCGCTACAAAACGCTGATACTCAGCATCGGCGGCTAATTCATCGCCAGTAGCCGGCGCTATATCAGCAAAATCCCTGAGCGCGGTGTAAAGCCGGGTTAAGCCCGATTTGGCCTCAATCAGATTATCTTCTGAATAATTAATCGCACTGCGGTAATGACTGGCAATCAATAGATAACGCACCACTTCGGGATGGTATTTTTGCAATACATCGCGAATAGTAAAAAAATTGCCCAGGGATTTAGACATTTTTTCACCATCCAAACGAACCGCACCGGCATGCATCCAGTAATTGGCATAGTGACAATTGTTAGCCGCCTCGCTTTGGGCAATTTCATTTTCGTGATGA
>DATBNH010000410.1:0-1876 GCA_036554405.1 Cellvibrionaceae bacterium
CCGCCGTAGTGGGCCGCGCCCCGGCGCATGGGCTGGGCAGTAAACAGCAGCGACAAGTCTTGCAAAGCCTGCCCAGCGAGCCGCGCGCGGGCCAAACACAAACTGTTAGCCCGCTGGGTACCACAGCTGTAAGTCAGGTAAATAAACTGCGATTGGGCAAAGTCCGGCGCCAATGCCACGTGTTTGAGCCCCGCCTGCCCCGCGGCAAACACATTCGGCACGCCGACCACCTTACGCTTTTCGCCCTGGCTATCAATAAGCTGCAAGCTTCCGGTGCGCTCGCTGACCAACAGCTGGCCATCGGGTAAAAAAGCCAGCGACCAGGGAAATTCGAGCCCCTCGGCCAGGGTTTCCACCCTGTAGGCCGAGGCGTGGCTATAAGAGACCATAAATACCAGCATGCACGCCAACAAATAAACCGTTCGATTTTTCGGTTTCGCAGGTAGCGGTAGCTGCCAGAGATTCATTGCGCACCTCTGGCAGTCGTGGGCCTGATCAACAGAGCAAATGCGCACGTACCCAGCGCACCGCTGGCCGCCATTAACAGTGTGCCCATCAAGCTGCGGGTGGCGGCTATTAATGTAGGCATGGGTGCTAGTGCATCCACCAGTTGAAAGGACAACAGTAGTGACAAAACGCCTCCCGTAGCATAAATAAACAGTCGCCAGTGCCCAAATAAACGACTCAACCCGGCCGCCACCGCTAGCGCAGGTGCAAACGCCACCGTCACCAAGGCCGCGTAGACCGGGCCAAAATTCAATAGATCATACCCCAGGGTGTTGAACCAGGCAGTTAAGGGGATACTTGCCCCCAGATTGCGCAGGGCCAGCAGGTTACACAGAGATTGAATAACACTGCCGCTCATGGCCGTAACCAAGACCGCCAACACAAACGCTGTTAACACCCTTAGCATGGCCACGGCCTACCAATCCATTTTGCGTTTAATTAAATCTACCAGCAATGCAGCATTGGCTCGATGATGGATCACCCGCGGATGCTTGCCAAAGTCTTCGTAGGGGAAAAAAAGCGTTTCCAGCTTTGCCGTGGGGTGGGCCTCGCGGTAGCGATCCACCGCCTGTTCGATATACCAGGGCCAGGCCGAACCGCGTTGGGTGGCATCCATACTGCCCAGGGCGCAAATGATCAACGCCTCGGGGTAGCGATTGTGAACTTCTTTAATAAAATCCATATAGGCTTTAATGCGCGCTTCACCATCGGGCACCGGATCGAGGCGTTTTTCCACCAGCCAGCTGTCATTCTGAAACAGGTTGATCACCACCACTTGCGGCGCCCACTGGCTAAAGTCCCACTGGCTGTCGTTATCGCCTACTGCACTTAACTGATCAAAAAAATCCGGCATGGTGAAATCAAACCAACTCACCATAATACCGATGCCGCTTTGGGAGATACTGCGATATTCCGCATCCAGTGACCGCGCGGCAATGGCGCCGTAGGATAAAAAGCTGTTTTTATCCGCCAAGTTACCATCTTCGCCTTCCAGCGGGGCCATATTGCCCATGCCGCTGGTAATGGAGTCACCATAAATTTCTATGCGCCGGGTTGGCTTGGCTGGCGGCTCCAACAATGCGCCGCCCTCCAGCAGATAAATCGCCTTTAGCGCTGTGGCTCCCTCCTCGCCTTCGGTGCGTTTAAACAGCGTAAGTTGGTGCTCACCTTCAGGTAAATCCTTGACCATCAGGTAGGTGTGCTCCCCTTGAGCAAGCTCCAGCACCCGGGGCTGCGCCCAATTTTCATTGATAAAGGCATTGTAGAAGTTTTTACCCAGCTCATCGTCCAAGGTAACGGCCAGAGCACTGCCGGTGAAGCGGATATCCACTCGAGTGGCAGGCCAGGTAAGCAATGGCGCATTGGGATA
>DATBNH010000425.1:0-6152 GCA_036554405.1 Cellvibrionaceae bacterium
GATCATACCGGTAACACTGCTGCCATCGTGTAGCGCGGGCGTGCTGTTGCGGTTGGCCGCCGACACCTTGCCAATGACCCGTTTAACGGCATTGATCATTTCATCGTGATCGAAGGGTTTGGCAATATAGTCCACCGCCCCCATACGCATGGAATCTACCGCAGAGCGCAGACTGGCGTAGCTAGTCATAATTAACACCGGCACATCGCCGGCCAATTTGATCAAATCGGTTCCAGGCGCGCCGGGCAAGCGCAGATCGCTGATAATCAAGTCGTAACTGGTGAGAGTGAACTTGGAGGTAGCTTCGCGCACCGAAGGCGCCTCATCAACGGTGTACTTATTACGCTCCAGCAACTTGCGCAGCGCCGTGCGAATAATGGCTTCATCTTCAACAACCAAAATTTTAGTCATAGTACGTCTGTCAGCCTGTTGTGGGTGCCCATACCAAATTAAAGCGGTATTCACATCTGTTGTTACGCCCGGTCGCGCGACAGTGAGTCCAGATGACGCGGCAACTTAAGAGTAAATTGTGAGCCACGTTGACGCTCAGTATCAACCGGGCTTTTCACCTCAATGCTGCCGCCGTGCTCATCGATAATGCTATAGACCATCGCCAGCCCAAGCCCGGTACCCTCGCCTGGGTCTTTGGTGGTAAAAAACGGCTCCAGTATCTGGTCCAGATGATCGGGGTCTATGCCCTTGCCCTCATCGGTTACGGTGACCAGTATATTGTCGTCATCTTCACTGTTTTGTAGCATAACACGTCCCTCGTCTTCGCTGGCATCTCGCGCGTTGGACAGAAGGTTAATAAAAACCTGAATCATTTGCTGGGTATCCCCGGCGACAATGGCATTCATAGCGATATCGTTACTGAACACCACCTGGGTTTTATCTTTTTGCAGCGATAACAGAGCAATGGCCTCCTCAGCACATTCGCGCAGCAACACGGCCTCGTAGGCACTCTTTTTATGCTGACCACTGTGCGAATAGCTAACCAGCGACTGCACAATCTTGGTCACCCGGTCGGTCTGGCTGAGAATCTGCTGTGCGGTTTCCAAAACCTCCGGGTTATCGGACTCGTAGCGCAGATTCTGGCACAGGCAGGCAATACCAGTAATGGGATTGCCAATCTCGTGAGCCACACCGGCGGCCAGCCGCCCAACCGAGGCCAGCCGTTCGCTGTGAATAAGCTCCTGCTCCAGCAGTTGTGTCTCGGTGACATCCTCAAGCAAAATCACCTGATCATACTCGCCCTTGGCAATGGGCATATTGGGCCGGCGACTCACCGGGCCCTCAATGTCGGCCTTGTGCAGGCTGATCCAGTGCGGGCGGCCCTCAAGGGCAATTTCATGGCGGTAATAATGTGGCTCATCGCCTTCGCTAAAGTTGTACAACAAATCACACCAGGGTTGTACCAGATCATCCAGCCGCGAGCCAATCACATCATCGGCACCGATACGTGTCAGCCGTTCCATGGCCTTGTTCCACATCAAAATCTCTTTATCACGACCCAGTGAACACACCGCCATGGGCAGCTCTTGCAGGGTTTTGCGGTGATAAAGGCGCAAGTTATTGAGCTCGGCGGCCATACCGGTTAAATGGCTGCGGTATTGCGACAGGCGGTTTTCAATCAGGTTAATATCCACCGTATCACGGGTTTCGGCCAGCTTGTAGGGCAAATTATTGTCCATAATTTCGCTGGCCACATGAATACCCATCAAGCCCGATAAGTTAGCCTCTACCTGATCACGCAGGCGACGCAGGGCATAGGGACGGCGCTCGGCAATATTCAAGCCCAACTGCTTAAGGGCAATATCCACTTCGCGGCTGGCGGTAACTTTACCCAGGGGCTTGGACAGTCGCGCCTTGAAATCGTCTGCTGAGTGCGCATCTAACGCTTGGCGCACCGGGTGGCTCAACTCATCGGCCGCACACAACTCGGCACTGTAGGCCTCCTCTTCGGTCTGCCGGGTCATCAGTGACAAACTGATAAAAATCAGCGTGTTGATGCCCAGCGACAGCACCGTAATCTCACTCCAGCGGGTAATGCCAAGGGTTAGCGGATCGCCGCCGAAGGGTAGAGGTATGCTCTCCAACCCTGTCAACAGGGGGATTAACAAACCCACGGCCCAGACGCTGGTCCCCGCCACTAACCCGGCAATCAACCCGCGGCGGTTACCTCGCGGCCAGAAGACAATGGCAAAGATACCGGGCAAAAACTGCAAGGTTTCAATAAACGCTACCAGCGCCAAATGAAACAAGCTTTGGCGGTTATCCAGCATCCAGTAAAACATGTAGCCACCCAGAAACAGAGCGGCAATAACAATACGCCGCAGCCAGATCAGTTGGCTGTAAATATCGGTGCGTCCGCGCAGGCGCAAATAAGGCAGAATCCAGTGGTTCATCACCATGGTCGACAGCGCCAGGGTAATCACTACCATGGCGCCGGTGGCTGCCGACAGGCCGCCGATAAAAGCCAGCATGGTCAGCCAGGTAGAGCCGGATAAAATGGGCACCCCGAGGGTAAAGTACTGCGCGGGTAGAGGCACCGATAACTCAAACCCGGCCCACAGAATGGGGAATATCGGTAGCGCCAGAAACAGCAAAAACAGCGGAAAGGCCCAGGTAATGGTGCGGGTGTTACGCAAAATCGGGTTTTCTGCCACACCCATATGAAAAATGTGCGGCATAGTCACCGCTGTGGCCACAAACACCAGCAGCAGTGTATGCGCGGCCCCATCGCGAATCGGCGTGTGCAGCAGCGCCAGATTTTCGGGGTTGCGCGCCAGCCAGTCATCAAGGCCGGTAAAGCCGTCAAATACCCCGTAAACGGCAAATAAACCCACCGCGCAGAGGGCAAACACCTTGAGCAGCGACTCAAACGCCATGGCGGTGATCAGCCCCCGATGGCGCTCGCGATTGGAGCCAAACAATATGGTAAACAACGCCAGAATGGCGCAGTAGGCAAAAGCCATCACATCTTTAAAATTAAGCCCGGTGCCCACCAGGGGCAGCGACGGGTTACCAGTGACAGTGAGAATATGCATAGTATCGGCCAGCGCCTGAATCTGCAGCGCCATCAGCGGCAGAATACCCAGCAACATGCACAGGGTGGTAAGCGCGCCTATGCCGTGACTGTGATAGCGAAACACCAGCAAATCTGCCAGCGAGTGCACCTGATGGCGCCGCGCCAGCTCGGTAATGGGCGCCAGTGCCACCGGCGCAAACAAAAACAGAGCGCCAGTACCCAAATAATACGCCAGCGCGCCATAGCCAAACTGGAAGGCGAGATCGATCACCCCGTAAAACGCCCAGGCACTGGCAAAAATACCCAGTGACAGCACATAAGTGGCCGGGTGCTCAGTAATGCGCTTAGGCAGCCAGCCGCGATCGGTGATCGTGGCGATGCCGAAGATCAAGAGCAGGTAAGCGAGCCCTATCAGGGCGACAAAAGTAAAGGAAAACGTCATGGCACTTGTTTACGTGCCTGTATGGCATAGGCAATAGCGATTACCAGCATCCACATAATATAAGGGCGATACCAGGCACCTTCCGGATTGACAATCCAGGTAAAGATCGTCGGCGAGAAGATATAGGCGATCAGTAGCAGTAAAATAACAAGGCGCTGGTTGTTCATAAACAATTCGCAGAGTTGATGGTCCGAGTCAGCAATTCGGCACCGAGGCCTCAAGGCCCACCAGTGCTTCCCGTCGCCAGTGCACCATGGCCCATTGCAAAATAGCCGAGACGCTCTCGGCATTGAGAGACAAGGGGGGATTTTGCCCTAAAAACACCAGTGCCTGCCAGAGGTTTTGCGCCGCTTGGGCGTTATCCAGTGCTGGCGCATGGTTTTGCTTGCTGAGTTTACGTCCGCTTTGATCCAGCACCACTGGCACGTGGCCGTAGCGCGGCACCGGCACGCCCAACAACTCAAAAAAACGGATCTGCCGCGCCGTCACCGGCAGTAAATCGCTGCCGCGAATAATATCGGTGATGCCTTGCGCCGCATCGTCCACCACCACGGCTAATTGATAGGCATAGAGCTCATCCTTGCGCCGTACAATAGCATCCCCTACCTCGCGCGCCAGATTTTGTTGCTGCGGCCCCTGGATCAGATCATCAAATTGCAGGGTGTCGGGCAGATGCGCGTGCGGCTCTGGCAGATCGTAGAGTTTCAGCCGCAGCGCTACCGGTGTCGTGTCTGGGGGGTGAATACGGCAATGGCCATCGTAGATGCCGCCACGGTCCATTAACCGCTGGCGGGTACAATTGCAGGGGTAGATCAGTTTTTGTTGTTGCAGCCGCTTCAGCATGGCCTGGTAAGCCGGATGACGCTGGCTTTGGTAGATTATCTCGCCATCCCACTCTAAGCCATGAGCCTGCAGAGCATTAAGAATGCTGTCGGCAGCGCCCGGCTCTTCCCGGGGTGGGTCGATATCGTCTATACGTACCAGCCAGCGGCCAGCGGCAGCACGCGCATCAAGGAAACTGGCCAGTGCACTAATCAGCGACCCGAAATGCAGCGGGCCGGAAGGCGACGGTGCAAAGCGTCCCACATAGGCGGAGGGATTTTTTTTCGACGGGGCGGTGTCGGGTGTCATAGGCTAACACCTGAAGTGAAGCAAATCCGGCTTGGGCAAGCGCAAGTCTGCCCAAGCCATAGGGCAAACATTAGCCGCCGATTTGTTTTTCTTTGATTTCGTCGAGGGTTTTGCAATCCACACACAAGGTGGCTGTGGGGCGCGCCTCCAGGCGACGAATGCCAATCTCTACGCCACAGGCATTGCAAAAGCCATAATCATCATTTTCGATCAGCTCTAGCGTGCTGTCGATTTTTTTGATCAGCTTGCGCTCGCGATCGCGGGTTCTGAGCTCCAGACTGAACTCCTCTTCCTGACTGGCGCGGTCCGCCGGGTCGGGAAAATTCGCCGCCTCGTCTTTCATGTGGCTCATGGTGCGGTCCACTTCTTCCATTAACTCGCGGCGCCAAGCCAGCAACAAACCCTGAAAATGTTCTTTTTGTTGCTCGTTCATATACTCCTCGCCCTTCTTTTCTTTGTAGGGGGCAAGGGTGCGCAGCGTGTAGCTCTCGGCTTTAGTTGACGTATTGGGCATAGATGTACGCCTCTTTCTCCTGTAATTGACCCGAAACTTATCAGATCAATATAGACTCAGCTGGGTGTTTGGCACCACCTCAATGGCACCGGTGAGTAACGCTTCTGAACGTCCAAAGTCGGCCTTTTCAGAAGGACAGCGAAGCTACCAGATAACAAAAATCGGTTCCAGTGTTTTTTATGCTTTTGGGGTTTTATCGTGCCAAAAACAGCTTTTTTTACCCATTGCGCTATACTGGCGGCTTTTAGAGGTAGACCATGCAGCACTGGCAACAGGGGCAACTGATTCGGCGCTACAAGCGGTTTTTGGCCGATATCACTACCCAAAAGGGTGAGCCTTTAACCATCCACTGCCCCAATACCGGCTCTATGCGCAATTGCACCGCCGAGGGCAGCCCCTGCTGGTATTCCACCTCCACCAGTCTTACCCGCAAATACCCTCACACCTGGGAAGTGGCCACCACCCCCACCGGGGCGCTGGCAGGCATCAACACCAACCGCGCCAACACCCTGGTGCGCGAGGCTATCAGCAATGCCGTTATCACCGAGCTGGCAGGCTATCCAGAGCTGCGCGCCGAGGTGAAATACGGCGCCGAGAACTCACGCATAGATTTTCTGCTCAGCGGTAAGGGGCCCGACTGCTATGTGGAGGTAAAAAGCGTGACCCTGATGGAAGAGCCGGGCCAAGGATTATTTCCCGATGCGGTCAGCAGCCGTGGCAGTCGCCACCTGCGCGAATTAATGGCCATGAAAGCCGAAGGTAAACGCGCCGTACTGTTGTTTTGCGTGCAACACAGCCACATTGAGTGGGTAGAGCCGGCCCGCGCCATAGACCCGGTTTACGCCGATACGCTGCTGGAGGCGGCCGATAAAGGCGTGGAGATTATCGCCTACGGCGCCACCATCGAACCTGAGCACAGCCGTATAGCCCTGACCCACCCATTGCCGGTGAGTATGCAATAATCCGGGCTCAAAAACCCTGTATTCACATAAGCTATTTACAAAGAGGGCATGGTGTTTTTCCCGATA
This sequence comes from Cellvibrionaceae bacterium, assembly GCA_036554405.1. Lineage (GTDB taxonomy): Bacteria > Pseudomonadota > Gammaproteobacteria > Pseudomonadales > Cellvibrionaceae > Gilvimarinus. Next base: position 6,144 of record DATBNH010000425.1, read on the forward strand.
TCGCCGAGA
>DATBNH010000496.1:0-4893 GCA_036554405.1 Cellvibrionaceae bacterium
ACTATTGATTCAAGCAGCTTAATCAGGGCGGCACTGGCCCTTTCGATCCCATAACTATATAACAGTGACATTGTGGTCTCTACAACCGCATTGTTCGTGCTGTTATTTTGGGGCATTGCTGGCTGCAAAGTACGCGCAAAGCGCCATGGGTTCAAGCTTTAGAGGATATTGCATACACCGAATATCGGTCATGGACGTATAGGGCTTAAGCCAGCACCACCCTGCTCCGGCCAGAAAATTGAGGATATCCACAAATTTCCCCCAGGGAATGTGTGAATGTCTCGAACCAGTAATGAACCAGCAATTTTAGCGAATGTTAAATGACCGATATCGCGAACGTGTAAACCCGCAGATTTAGCACGTCTGCGCTAACCTCGCGGCCCGGACTCTGCCGGTTCGCCAGCTGTGAACAACACCCTACTCTTGCGCCGCCCATTAAGTACCGCACCAATAAAGCTAGACCTTACCCACAGATCGTAGAGCACCAGAGAGACGCCAATGGTAATAATACAAATCGATACCAGTTTAACTCCCCAGTGCCAGCCCACCTCGGCAAACGCAATTTGCAGCCAAATAACAATCGGTAAGTGCAGCAAGTAGAGCCAGTAGGACGAGTCGGCAATATAGCGAACGGTTTTGCTGGGGCGATCGAGAAACCGGCGGAACAGGCCAATGGTGATGGCCACCAGAGACCACATCATAAGGACATAACTGAACTTAAAGGCCATTTTCAGGTACAGATACTGGGGATGGCCCGGTTGGCTTTCATAGTCCGACAGCATCGCCGCATCAACAATCGCGATCAGTGCCAGAAGTGTCTTGTGCCAGGTTAACGAACTAAAGTCGCGCATTAAGTCACTTTGGCGGTGCATTAGCCAACCAAACACAAAGAAACCCCCGTAAATTAAAGTCACCGGAATATGAGGGGAAAGGGCTTTATCAGGGGTATCCATGCCCCACTGCCCCATAAACCACAAGCAGACTGAAGTCGGCAAGGCCAGCACAACCAACCCCAGAGGGGAATGACAGAGCCAGCGTATAAATCCGTCCGCAAATTTTGTACATGCAGCGTAAAGCGGGCCGATGCTGACCAAAACCGCCCGAACCAAAAGCAGGCTTGCGGTAATGAGCAACAGATAATATAAAAACCACAGGTGCGTTCCCGTAAAAGGCGCATGCAAAAATCCGAGTAGCGAAGCAAACCCTTCGCGCAATGCAGGAAAAATACTCACATCCCCGCGCATGCTCTGGGCACCCATAACCCAACCCGACACCAGTAAAGGTCGCAGTAGAAACCAACCAAGAATAAACGGAATGGCAATGCGCACTAAGCGCGACTTTAAAAAGTATGCACTGCCCTTGACATGGAAAGTCATATGACTAAAAAAACCGGCCACCAGAAAAAACAGCTCCATTCGAAATGAATGGCTGATAAGAATAAATACGCCGACAATAGGGCTGGTGGAAATATCCATCACAGCCCAGCCAATGTAGATGGGTAGAAACGATAAGCTGGCGTGAAAAACGATTCCGAGCAACAGTGCAAAAGCTCGCACGGCATCGAGATAATCCAATCGGTCATTACCGGACATGAGTATGGGGGTAACTGTGGCCTTTTTCATGGTTTTTCCCGGGCATGGATAAAGTGATGTGGGTTGAGGGACGGCGGCGAAGCCGCCCAATGCGCACTTAGTAAAAGCTGACTTCATCTAAAGCGAAGTTAAAGCTCTGGGGCTGCACGGCGTAAGCAACGATACTAATGGCATTGATGCTGTCGGCGTTTAGTGGCGTTTGCTCCGACCAGGCTCTTTTAAGTGAAGCAAAAGGCACTTTCACCTGGTGAAACTCGCCATCATTGGTGACAGGAATAGTCGTAGCATGAAAGTCGAAATTGGTGACTTGGGTACTATTCACCGACACGGATAAGTTACCTTCGCTCAGCTTCACTTTAAGCAACACACCCTCATAGGCATTGGCGTCTTGCGGACCGCCCTGCCCGTCGAGTGGTAATACAAAGCTGATCCAACCCAGCTGCCCCCGCGCGGGCGTGATATCCCCTTTCACCACGGCCACGCCGGCATCGACACTGTGGGTAGCGGTGGAGTTGCCGCCGGCTATGCTGTCAGTCATCAGCTGGCGTGGTAAGCCCAGGTTATTGTTTTTAGCGTCATCAAAGCTGTCCACCAAAGGCGGCAGTGAGTCGGCAAAGACCGGGCCCGACAGTGCCAGTGCGACAGCCAGTACATAAGATTTAAGGGAAGCAGTGCTAAGACGTTGTTGTGTTTTCATGATATATTTTCCTATTGATTAAGAGTGTTCAGTATTGGCTGTATATGCAAGTCGACGTAAAAGTGTCGCTATCTAAGTGCCAAATTCAGAGGAAAAGGTGACAAAATTATTTCTATAAGGGGATAAAAAACTTTATTTCACAGTTTTTGTCACCTTTTGTCCTCCAAGTGGCACTTATGGGTATACAGCCAAAAAAGGACCGACTGAATGAACCTGTTTAAGAAACGTGCCCACTATAAAGAATCTGCCGATGCCAACCTGGTGTTGGCCTCTATTGGTGGCGACCGGGACGCCTTTGGCGAGATAGTCGGCCGCTATCAGAATCTGCTTTGCTCACTGGCTTATTCGTCGGTGGGGGATTTAAAGCACAGTGAGGACATTGCCCAAGAGGCCTTTGTAGAGGCTTGGCGCAAGCTGGACACGCTGAGCGACCCCGAGAAGGTAAAAGCGTGGCTGTGTGGCATATTGCGGTTTAAAATCAGCCACTACCGCCGCAAGGAGACTCATTACGCGGCCAACGACGCGACGGCTCTGGACGAGCAAGTAGCCGATCAGGCCAATATCGATGACGTCATTATTGAAGAGCAGCAGCAGACACTGCTATGGCAAACACTGGAGCAGCTGCCGGAAACCTACCGCGAGCCTTTGATTTTATTCTACCGCGAGCAGCAATCGGTGGAGAACGTGGCCCAAGAGTTGGATTTAACCGAAGATACGGTTAAACAGCGTTTGTCGCGTGGGCGCAAGGCTTTGCAGAGTGCCATGGTCACCTTCGTCGAAGACAACCTGAGAAAAAGTAAGCCGGGCGCGTCCTTTACCCTGGCAGTGCTGTTGTCCATCGGCACGATCTCGGCGCCCAAAGCCAAGGCATCTGTTTTGGGTGTGGGCGCTGGCAGTGTGTTTAAGGGGGCGGGATTGTTAACCGTGTTGGCCACCTTCTCCGGTGTCATTAGTTCATTTTTCAGCGTAAAGGCGAGCCTGGCCCAATCGCGCTCGCCTGAGGAGAAACGCCATACCTTTAAAATCGTCGGCCTTTTTTTTGCCGTTGCGATTATCTACATCGCAGGTATATTTTTCTTTAAGCATCTCGCCATAACAAGCCCCGAGAATGCACTGACCTACACACTGTTATCACAGGGTTTGGTGTTGAGCTTTTGCGCAGCTTATTTGGCGTTGTTAGTCTATATGCTGCGGGCAGGTCCGCGTCTGCGAGCGCAAGCTCGACGGGATAACCCTGACGCCTTTGCCAATGAATACGATCGAGCCGGCTCCAAACGCCGGGATGTGGTGAGTCGTATTTCCTTGCTCGGCGTGCCGCTATACCACATTAAACTGGGCATTACCGAATACGGCGAAAAGCCCGCTTTTGGCTGGCTGGCCGGCGGCGACAGAGCCTACGGTTTACTCTTTGCCTGGGGAGGCCTGGCGGTTGCGCCGATTAGTGTGGGCATTGTTTCGGTGGGTTTAATAAGTATTGGCGCGTTGGGGTTTGGTCTGTTGGTGGCGGGCACAGTCGCCGTAGGCGCGCTGGGTTTTGGCGCGTCGGCCATGGCCTACAAAGCCTACGGCTCTATGACAGCGCTGGGCTGGGAAAGCGCTTTTAGTGGCGGCTTTGCAGTTGCCATTGATGCCGCTGTTGGGCCTATTGCGTTTGCCGGGGTAACCAATAATGAGCAAGCGGCTCAAATCGTAAACTTGACAGCACTGAACCAAAGTTACCTGTGGGTATTGGGTATTATTAGCCTTGCCGTTATTGTACCTGCCATCTTGCACGCAAAAAAAGTGCAGGCACGCATGCAAGCCCAACCGATTACCAAACAGTAACCATGTACTTTTTTCATTAAGCTCGAAAGACTGGACTCGAGAACAGTAATTGTCGTCCGCCTCAACTTGCATACGTATTCAATAGCCATGCATACGTATGCAGCTTTTTTCCAGACCCCTACAGCGTTAGCGTGCCTTTGGCGTTAGCGTCTAAAGCAGTTCGTTGTTTTCACACTCAGGTGTCATAGCTGCCCCTCTCGTCAACGCCGTACATCACCAATATCCAAAATAAAGATAATAAGGAGTTACCTGATGGTTGCTTTCAATAGATCGCTTAAAATAATTGGCGCCTGCGCCGCACTCACACTGGCGAGCCAAACCGCCAGTGCAGGTACCGCGTTTGTACATTTGTTTGAATGGAACTGGAACGACATAGCGGATGAATGCGAGACGTTTCTCGGCCCAAAAGGATTCGATGCCGTGCAAATTTCACCCGCCAGCGAACACGTTAACATTCACCAATGGTGGGCGCGCTACCAGCCAATCACCTACCAAAACCTCACCAGCCGCAGCGGCAATGAAGCTGAATTGCAAAATATGATCAATCGCTGTCATACGGCGGGGGTCAAAGTGTATGCCGATATTGTCGTCAATCAAATGGCGAACAATTTGGATGCCGGAAATACCGGTATTGGCGGCACCCCGTGGGCGCCGAGAAATTATCCCGAGTTTTCCAGCGAGAACTTCCACCCAAGTTGCGACACAAATTATGCAGACGCCAGCTCGGTTTGGCGCTGCGAACTGTATGGCATGCCAGACCTGGATCATAGTTTACCCCAC
>DATBNH010000505.1:0-2406 GCA_036554405.1 Cellvibrionaceae bacterium
ATAAACGTGGGTAACAGGCGAATAGTATTGCCGGCGGTAACGTTAATCAGCAAACCGTGTTCGCGGGCCTTGGTGACCAGATCGGCGCAGGGGCGATCCAGTTCGATACCCACCATTAAGCCTTTGCCGCGCACATCCACCACTTTGCTGTTACCGGCAAAGGCTTTTTTAAAGGCGGTCAATAACTCGTTACCGCGTGCAGTAATGCTGTCCAGCAGGTGGCTTTCGGTGAGGGTTTTGACCACGGCAATGGCGGCATTACAGGCCAGGGGATTGCCGCCAAAGGTGGATCCGTGATTGCCGGGGGCAAACACTTCACCGGCTTTGCCCCGCGCCAGGCAGGCGCCAATGGGCACGCCATTGCCTAAGCCTTTAGCGGTGGTAACGACATCCGGCAAAATATCGGTGTGCTGGTAGGCAAAATATTTGCCGGTGCGGCCGTTACCGGTTTGAATTTCATCGAGCATCAACAGCCAGTTGTGCTGATCGCAGAGCGCGCGCAACTGGGGCAAATAATTAGCATCGGGTACTCTTACACCGCCTTCGCCCTGTACCGGTTCAACCAGTATGGCGACGATATTGCTGTGCTCGGTGGCGAGTTTTTCAATGGCGGTGATATCGTTAAAAGGCACGCGTGCAAAACCGCTTAGCAGTGGCTCATAACCTATTTGCACCTTGCTGTTGCCGGTGGCGCTCAGGGTAGCCATGGTGCGGCCGTGAAAACTGTTTTCCATCACAATAATGGTGGGGTTGTTAACGCCCTGATCGTTACCGTATTTGCGCGCGAGTTTAATGGCCGCTTCGTTGGCCTCGGCGCCGGAGTTGGAGAAAAATATTTTGTCCATGGATGCCAGCGGGCAGAGCAAGTCTGCCAGCTGCTGTTGCGCCGGAATATTGTAGAGATTGGAAACATGCAACAGGCGATCGGCCTGTTCGGTTAGCGCGCGAGTGACTGCCGCGTGAGCGTGGCCAAGGCCGCATACGGCAATACCACTGATGGCATCCAGATAGCTGTTGTCGGCATCGTCCCAGACGCGGCTGCCCAGGCCCCGAGTCAGGGTCAGGGTGCGGGTGCCGTAGGTGTTCATCAGCGTCGACATGAATGTCTCCAAAATAATCTGTAAAAAACAGTGCCCCTGAGCCTTGAAACGCAAGGCCTGAAAGAAATAAAAATCAGGAGGCAAGCCGGGAATATCGGGTTGTAGCAAGGCTGGATAGCCTTGGCCGTTTTAAAACAAGCCTGCGATGTTATAACTAAACGCGGCGCTTGGCAAATAGGGTGGGGCGGCGTTTACAGGCGGCGGGTTCTGAATTTGCGGCCTTTGAGCTTGCCGTTTTGCAGGTGCAGTAACGCGGCTTTGGCACTGCCCGGTTTTACCGCCACGTAGGCGGCAAAGGTGAAGATATCGATTTTGCCGATTTCATCGGCGTTAAGGCCGGCTTCTTTGGTGAGTGCACCCAGAATATCCCCAGGGCGTAGTTTGTCTTTTTTACCACCGTCGATATTGAGTGTCACCATTTCCGGTTCCACTCGGTAGTGGTCTGCGGCCTCGGGCATGGGCTCCAGAGTCAGTGGAGATTTGAGATAGTCTTCTAGGCGGTTGAGGCGGCCCAGCTCTTTAGGTGCCACCAGCGACAGGGCAAGGCCACTTTCTCCCGCACGGCCGGTGCGACCAATGCGGTGAACGTGCACCTCGGGGTCGTGAGACAGCTCCACATTGATCACCGCGTCCAGCTCTTTAACATCAATACCCCGGGCGGCCACATCGGTGGCGATTAACAGCGGGCAGCTTTTGTTGGCAAAGCGCACCATTACCTGGTCGCGCTCTTTTTGCTCCAGATCACCATTCAGGGCCAGCGCATGAATACCTTTTTGCTGCAGGTGTTCGGCCAGATCCTGACACTGCTGTTTGGTGTTGCAAAACAAAATGGCCGAGCGCGGCGCAAAGGCGGCGAGCAGTTTTTCCACCGCCGCGGTTTTGCCTTTGCTATCGGCGAGCTCGTAAAAATGCTGGGTAATATCCACATCGCTATGCACCGACTCGACGCTGATCTGTTCGGGCTGACGCTGATAGCGCGCACTAATGCGCAGGATTTCATCGGGATAGGTGGCTGAAAATAACAGCGTCTGGCTTCTCTGCTCACAGGCGCCGAGAATGGTTTCCACCGCCTCGGCAAAGCCCATATCCAACATGCGGTCGGCTTCGTCCAGCACCAGTTGTTGTACTTGATCGAGTTTCAGTGAGTTTTTGCGCAAGTGGTCGAGAATACGCCCGGGGGTGCCCACAATGATGTGCGCGCCGTGCTCCAGTGAGCCCAGTTGCGGGCCAATAGACACACCGCCGCAGAGGGTGAGCACCTTGATATTGTGGTGGGCGCGGGCAAGTTTGCGAATTTCCCGCGCCA
>DATBNH010000516.1:0-7137 GCA_036554405.1 Cellvibrionaceae bacterium
CATTTTGCGCTGATCTTTGTCAGGTGATGCGAGGCTTATCTGACTTACGGACGCATATCGCCATTAAAAATTATAACGATAGCCAATATTAAACGCGGTAAAGGCTTTGTCTAGCGATTCAAACCAGCCTTTGGATAATCCCAACTCTTCTCGCCTTTTATCTTTGCCACCATCACCCAAGGCCAAGGAAAAGGCAAATTCTATGGCGTGGCTTTTGTTGCGGCCAAGGCTGACGTAACTACCCAGCTCCACATAAATATCCCGAAAGTACTCCTCGCGCTGATAGTCGTTATTGCCTACCACATCGTCAATATACACATTCATAGAATCGACCACCCCGTGGTGCAAACCAAAGCGCGGTTGCCAGCGTTTAACAGGGTCGCGAAAATACCATTGCAGCCCCACGCTGGGCGTAATATGGCCCTGCCCCAGGGTAACAGCCAGGCGCTCATTGATACGGTAATCCAGCTTTACGCCCACTTCGCTGCCATAGAGCAAGCCCACCCCTAAACCCAGACCGAGCCGGTTTTCTGTCCAGGCGTGCGCCGGCAAGCTGGCAAGAGCGATTATTATCAGCAAGATAAAACGGGGGTTCATACACAGTCCTTTTGAAGCGCCAAGACACCTACCCGCCCGATGGACGGCGGCTTATTCCTTCACGCCAAAACAGCAAAGCGTGCGGGTTGCGCACTATATGTTCTTTGGGGGTCGCTGAACAACTCAATCTGCCCTGTTAGCTGAAAAATACGGTGTACCCAAAGCGGGTTCCCTGCCATGGTCTATCGGTGTCAGAATAGGGGCATGAGAGACCTGATTAGACAATTTGGCCGGCTGCGCCTGCTGGCACTGGTACTGACGTTTTTGCCGCTGGCAGCTTTGCCACTAGCGGGCGTAGTGTGGCTGTGGCAGAGCGGTAACCTGGGCCACTGGCTTTTATTGCTGGCCGGCTGTGGCAGTATCGCTTTTGCCCTGCATAAATGGCTGGCACACCGCGACCGGCGGCGCGCACCTGCGGCCATTACCGGCCCCGATGAACACTGGTCACCCACTGCCGAGGGCGCCTGGCAGCAAGTAGAAGAGCTGGCCAATGGGGCCGATCCGGCAGATTACTCACTGGAAGATGGCGCCGCCCTGTGGCAACTGGCGGAGCAAACTCTGGCGCGAGTGGCGGGGCATTTTCACCCGGAAAAAGATCGTCCGTTACTGGAGCTAACGCTGCCGCATACCCTGTTGATTGTCGAACGCGCCAGCCGCGAGCTGCGCGATCAGATTACCTACAGTGTGCCGTTTAGTCACAAGCTTACCTTAGGCACCCTGGCGCGGGCGCGGCGCTGGCAGCAAACGGCCCTGCGCTATCATAACGCCTATCGGGTGGGACGCGCGTTGGTCAGCCCCGCCACGGCTGTTTATAAAGAGCTCAGCCGAGCCGTAGGCGGGCAAATTATGGATTACGGCAGCGACCGCCTACAGCGCTGGCTGCTGCAGGAATATGTACGCAAAGTTGGCTTTTATGCCATTGAGCTGTACAGCGGCAACTTACTGTTAGGCGACTGGACACACACCGGCAACGAGTCGGAGCCTTTGCGCGTACTGATATTGGGCCGCGCCAGTAGCGGCAAATCAAGCTTGATTCAGGCGCTGTCGGGCGGCACTGCCGAGCCCGACCCCGAGCAGGATGGCAAGTCGCTGCGCGCCTTTCGAATGAGGTCTATGGAATGGGGCGATATGCTGGTGTGGGATACCCCCGCCTGGGAAACCCTGCCCCGACGCGAGGCTAAAAACGCCGTTACCGAGGCCGATTTAATTGTATGGGTCAGCCATAGCGGCAACATCGATAACGTTTATGAGGCCAGTCAGTTGCGCCGCCTGGAACGTTGGCTAACCAGTCGCTCGGGGCAGCCACAATCGCCGCTACTGGTGGCCCTCACCCATGGCGAAGCCGCCGATGCAGACACCTTGAAATCCACCACGGCCATTAATCTGGGGGTGGCACGAGAGCGCATCATCGCTATCTCGCTGGCCCATCCCGAAAGCAGCGATACCGGCAGTCAGCTGCGACAAGCCATTGCCGCTCACCAGCATCAGGCCAGCCGCAGCAAACACTGGCGGCATTTTTATCAGCGCAAGAGCCACGAGAACCGCGAGTTTATCGGTCGGCAATTACGCAATGCCGGCAGCGGTGCCTGGCGCATGGCCAAAGGTGTGTTCACTCGTAACAAAAAAAATAAATAGACTGAGGTTAGCCGGCGGCCGGAACGTCTGTGCGATAGGCAATCAGCAGTTTAATAATATCGTGATCGCTGATACAGCAGGCCAGAGATTCATTCATGGATGAGCGCTGGGGCAGTCGCACATTGAATTTACGGCGCAGTAACGCCTCCACCTGCTCATCACAATGGGGGTCAATGTCAGCACCTGCGTAAACACAGATGCGTTGTAACAAAAAATCTTTGTCGGTCATTGTTATCTTCTTGTTTTGGACTAGTCGCTGGTTTTGGCCGTCTCGGTTGCAACCAGGTCCTTATCATCCGGTAATTTACCCGAAAGGTCGAGTTCCATATCCACATCGGTGCGTGGGTCCATTTCCATAGCCGCCTCAGAGGTACGCATAAGCGGCACAAACTCACTGCGAAGATCTGCCGGAACCGCCGGATCGCGGGCCACCTGCCGCCGTACATAATAGCCCAGCAGCAACAGTAAAAGTGCCAGTAAGGCCGGGAAGAAAGAGGCACGGGTAATAGCCATGGCCGCACCCACCAATAGCGGACCAAGAGTAGCGCCAATACCGTTGAGCAGCAACAGGCCACGAGTGGCACCCATGGTATTTTCCGCGGTTATCTGGTCGTGAGTCTGGGCCACACTCAAGGCATAGAGCGAAAACGACAAACCGCCATAGAGCGCGGTAAAAATCACCAGCATCCAGCGCGAATAATTGCCGAGCCAGAAAATCAAGCCGGCCATTAGCGCGGCGGCAAGCGCCACCCACAACAGCACCAAACGCCGATCAAAGCGATCCGACAGATGCCCCACTGGCCACTGTAACAACGCACCCCCAAAAATGGCTGCGGCCACAAACAGGGCCACATCGGCATTACCCATACCAACACTTAGAGCGTAAACCGCCGACATACCCCAAAAGCCACCGGTAATCATGCCCGAGGCAAAAGATCCCACAGCACCCACGTGCGAAATGGCAAACAATTGCCTGAGTGGCAAATTGGCCACAGCCGGCAAAACCGGCTGGTGTTGGCGGGTCAGTGCCAGCGGAATCAACCCCAGGCAGAACAGCAGGCCCACCAGCACAAAGCTGGCTAACTCCTCGGGGCCGTAGATGGCAATCAAAAACTGACCGGCACCGAGTGCGGCCAGAGACACCATCATATACACCGCAAATAATAAACCGCGCCGATGAGTCACCTGCTCACTAAGCCAGCTCTCCACCACCATATACAGGCCCAGCATACAAATGCCGTTAATCAGCCGCAGCAGGCCCCATACCCAGGGGTCGATCATCAGCCCATGCAGCAGGGACACCACCGCCGCCGATGCCGAAAGTGCGGCGAAGGTGCGAATATGCCCAACCCGGCGAATCAGGTGCGGGCACAGATAACTGCCGACGATATAACCGGCAAAAAAGGCCGACATAATCAGGCCAATGGTGAACTCAGAAAAATTTTCTACACTGGCGCGAAGGCCCAGCAGGGTACCGAGCAAGCCAGAACCGGCCAACAGAATACCCATGCCAATAAGCAGACTACAAACAGAGCGAATAGTGGCAATCATTAACAACCTCAAACCTAATGGCGGCGATTGTACAGGATTACCGTCGCTTCGGCTCTGTCACATACTTATCAAAAAGGGCCGATTTATATCTAGGGCACCTCTATAAATTGCTTGCGGCCTCTGGCTTTCAGGAATTTTCTCCAGCAAGACGCGCGATGCAGGCGGGCTGGTTGTCCCGTTGAAGCAGCGCAACGCCGCTGGAGAAAATTCCTGAAAGCCCCGAAGGGCGCGGCCTGAGCGGTACCACGGCGGCGTTGCCTTGCTCGTAAAGGACAACCAGCCTTCACCTTCGCAAGGCGCCTTGCCGTGGCACCGCACAGGTTGCGCAGAGGCCACAATCAATTTATAGAAGTGCCCTCTAATTCTTCTATTGCGCACCTACTGCTAGGCAGTTAGCCCGTAGACCACTATAGTAGTCGTAAATACAATAAGACCAAAAACTAACCATGACAGACTATTTCACGATTGAAGCACACACTCATTTTTTTAACACAGCGCTTAAAAAAGCCGTTGTTTTGATACTGCTGTCGCTGCTGGTAGCTTGCGACAATAACGCTTCCAATGGGCCGCCGGCTGTCAGCCCCGGGCCCAATACACCGCTTGAGCCAGAACCTACACCGGAACCCGAACCCGAGCCAGAACCAGAGCCAGAGCCAGAGCCAGAATTTTCAATGCCGGGCAGAGACACCCCCGAGTGGCAACAGGCGCAATCAGCGGCACGCTTATTAATGCAAACCACTTTCGGGCCCACCCCACAAAGCCTGGCAAAGCTTATGCACCTGGGCGAGTCCGCGTGGTTGCAACAGCAATTTACCACGCCGACTACCCCTAAGCTGGCATTGCTCGACGCCCGTTTTGAGTCGCTGGGCTGGGACCCAACGCCCGACCCGGAGCTGCCGGATGCCGATGGTTATTATCGCGATTTGCAGCGCAGCGATATCTGGTGGGAAATTGTCTTGCGCGGCGATGACCAACTGCGCCAGCGCATCGCCTTTGCTCTCAGCCAGATTTTTGTGATCTCCAACGTCTCCGATGTGCTCTACAACGATACCCGAGGAGTCGCCAGCTTCCATGACATGCTCGCCAATAATGCCTTTGGCAATTTTCGCCAGCTGCTTGAAGACGTGACCCTGCACCCGATGATGGGCGAATACCTGAGTATGGTGCGCAACGAAAAAGCCGATGCGGCGCGCAATATTCGCCCCGATGAAAACTATGCTCGGGAGATCATGCAGCTGTTCACTATCGGGCTGGTGGAGCTCAACCTCGATGGCAGCGTTAAAACCGATGCCGAAGGCGAGCCCATTCCCACCTACGATCAAGACACGATCAAGGCTTTTGCCCGGGTGTTTACCGGCTGGAATTTTGCCACCGCCAACCACTGGTGGGAGTGGACCAGTGATGCGGTGGGCGAAGCCCTGCCGATGAAAGCGTTCCAGTCCGTCCACGACACTGGCGAGAAAGAATTACTGGGTGGTGTAGTGCTACCCGCCGGACAAACTGCCGAGCAAGATATGCAGCAGGCGCTGGACAATTTATTTGAGCACGCCAATGTGGGGCCGTTTATTGGCAAGCAATTAATACAGCGTTTAATTACCAGCAACCCCAGCCCCGCCTATGTAGAGCGTATAGCGCGGATTTTTAATGACAACGGCAGCGGCGTGCGCGGCGATATGCGAGCCGTTATTCACGCCATTATTACCGACAGCGAAGCGCGCACCGGCCACCTGGATTACCCGGAAAATTTTGGTAAATTGCGAGAACCCATTTTACAGTTCGCCCATCTATGGCGGGTTTTTAAAGCCCAGGGGGTTATGGTAGAGGACGAGCAGGGCAATGATGCGGGCTTGCGAATTCGCTTTCGCGGTTCCGATCGTGTTGCCGGTCAGCGCCCCTATGGCTCGTTTTCGGTGTTTAATTTTTACCGGCCCGGCTATTCCCACCCCGGCAATATTGCCTCTGCCGATATGCTTGCCCCGGAGTTTCAAATTCATACCGAAAGCGTGATGGTGGCCAAAACCAATCAATTGGTAAGCAGTATTTACTGGCGTGATATGGATGCCGATTATGTACAGTCACAGCGCTCGGAGTTCAGCTGGGATATTTATCCGCCGCAGCTGGATATTACCGAAGAAAAAGCCCTTGCCGGGCAACCACAGGCGTTAATTGATCGGTTGGATTTATTGCTCACCGGCGGGCAGCTAACCGATGAGGCCCGGCAAGTATTGCAATCCTATATAGCCGGGCTGCCCGCGCCCGAGAACAATCAACACAACCAGCGCGTGCGGGTATTTGAAGCGGCGTCATTACTTGTCGCCTCCCCTTATTTTGCACTGCAGAGGTAAGCTTATGAAAAAAATCGACCGAGCTTGTAACCGCCGCCGATTTTTACAGCGCTGCCTGCAGGTAACAACGGGCAGTGCTGGCCTGCTGGCCATGCAGTCTCGTATGCAATTGGCACTGGCGCAAACTGCTCCCGCAACTGATTACAAGGCGCTGGTGTGTATTTTTCTGTTTGGCGGCAACGACTCTTACAATATGGTGGTGCCACGCAGCAGCAACGAATACCAGATTTACCAACAGGTACGCCAAAATCTGGCCATAGACCAGGAAGATATTCTGCCGCTCTACCCACAAAACCCGGGCGCGGCCGAATACGGCTTACACCCGGTCATGGGCTCAGCGCAGCAGCTATTTGCCGATGGCCGCCTGGCCATTTTAGCCAACGCTGGGGCGCTGATCGAACCGGTGAGCAAGGCCAGCTACCAAAATCGCAGTGCGCGGCTGCCACCACAACTGTTTTCTCATAATGATCAGCAAAATTTTGCCCAGGCGCTGGGCCATACCAGCACAGGTTGGGCAGGGCGTGCCGCGGATATACTGCAATCGCAAAATATTAACGATCGGCTGTCCATGAATATCTCTTTAGGAGGCAGTAACATCTGGCAAAGCGGCGAGCAGGTTTTTCCCTATTCCATTAGCGGCGAGGGCGTAGAGACGTTTGAATACTTTAATGACGAAAGTGATAACGTAACCCGTGCCGAGGTGTTTCGCACACTGATGCAAGGTGCCAATTCGCATATTTTTCAGCGCGAATACGCGGCCATACAAGAGCGCGCATGGGCGTTGTCCGGCGAATTAATTACCGCCTTAAGTGAACAACCGCCGCTGACTACCGCCTTCCCCGGGTCGCGCCTGGCGACAGACTTACGTATGGTGGCACGCATGATCTCGGCTCGCGATGCGCTGGATGTCAGCCGCCAGGTATTTTTTGTGGGCTTTGGCGATTTCGATACCCACGGCGATCAGAACAATCGCCAACCAGCACTGCTGTCGACGTTGAGCGATGGGATG
>DATBNH010000536.1:0-2509 GCA_036554405.1 Cellvibrionaceae bacterium
TCGCCCCCGCCCGCCGAGAGAATAGAGTAGTCATTAATATAAAGCTTTTGCTCGGCCAAATTAAAACGTGCACGGTTAAACCAGTCCACCATCACTTCATCGCCAAAGGCATCCATCAGATAGTGATTGTCATAAGGCTCATTCATTACATCCCACTCATCCAATACATGGGCGGTACGGCTGCTAATATCGTCAATATGGTCAAGTACTTCTTGCTTAACACTATCGTCTGCATCATCCGGATTGTCGGGCAATTGTGGTTGCAAAAAATTGGGCAGATTATTTTTCCCCGGCCACACCATCACATGGCCACGTACATAGAGCCCATTGTCTTTTAACCACTGCAAAGCCTCAATGGTGTTTTCAGCAGCAAAGTTGTTGCCCCATTCGCCTCTCCAGGCTCCCCACTTAAGATCATTTTCCGGGCCGCTCTGGTTAAACATCTCCAATACCACTTCGCGGTATTTTTCACTATTGCTGCCTGTACCGGTAATAATATTGCCCACGGTAACCGAGCCAAAATGATAGGCGTGCTTTTTGAAATTCACCTCGATTTCGAC
This sequence comes from Cellvibrionaceae bacterium, assembly GCA_036554405.1. GTDB lineage: Bacteria > Pseudomonadota > Gammaproteobacteria > Pseudomonadales > Cellvibrionaceae > Gilvimarinus. The sequence continues at coordinate 561 of DATBNH010000536.1, forward strand.
ATCGGTCAGCGGGTTGCTGGCAACATCCACAATCTGCACACTAAAGTCGCCCTTGCGGTGCTGTTCAATGCGCTCGGCGGCCGCAGTGCGCCATTCGGCATCGTCCTCGCGGCCCACATAGGTCAGCTGGGTCTGGGGTAACTGTTCCGGTGTTTTACTGGTGCCGTAATTCCTCACTACAACACCGGCTATATCAAATACCTGGGGTTTGTTGCCGGCGCCTATACCAATTTTTAAGGCCAGCTCGCCGGCGCTTTCATTGTTGGCCAGCTGCCCCGGAATAAAATATTCCTGCCATTCGCCGGTACTGGTAAGCTCGCGTTCAATATGTTTGGTAAAGTCAGGCCCCGGGCCTTCTAAAAAGGCGGTGGTAAATCCGGCACCGGTTTCATCCTGAGTGCTAACGGAGCGAAAGAAGACACGCACTAAAATCGTATCGCCAGCACTGGCATTACTGGTAGTAGGAAATTGCACCTGGCCATTCCAAAACGCCCCGGCGGGGTTGGTCACCGTCACCCGCACCGCTTCGGAAAAATCCGGGTGCTCAACGCTGATGGTTTCTGCACTGCCTACCGGGCCGTTATTGTCTCCTTGCCAAAAATTAAAGTCGGTGGCGGGAGTATTGGTGATTAGGCTAACACCACCGGCAGGAATGCCATCCGCTGGATCCGGTTCCGGTTCCGGTTCCGGTTCCGGCTCAGGTTCCGGCTCAGGTTCAGGTTCTGGTTCAGGTGTGGGCTCAGGTTCAGGTGTCGGTGCAGTAGGCGGTGGATTGGTATCGGGTGCATCGCTGCCGCTACTACAGGCGCCAAGGCCAATAGTCACTAGAAAAGCAAGCGTCAGGCGCAGCAGTGCGGAGGTATTGAGCATCATGGGTTTCCCCTTGTTATTGTAGTGGCGATAGGCTAACAGCCTGCTAAGTGTAGCGTATAAATATACGCCAGTAGAGAGGGTATCGATGTATAAGGGTTGTTGAAGGTGTTTGAGGCTATCGGTTGGATGATCCTGATAGCCGTGCGCAGATTGTTGTGAGGGCGTTGATGGCGGGGCTAAAAAGCCTTTGGCGCAAAACCGGTAACCTCGGTAACCCCAAGCTCGCGACCAAGTGCGGTGAGCGGATGCACTACCACCAGTCCTTTTACCGACTTTTTCAGTTTGCCCATATCCGCCTGCTCGGCCTTGGTTAGCACCCGATGAAAAGCCAGTGCCTTAACGGCCTCGCCCTTACTACCCACCTGCCGGCTCTGCTGCGCTTTAACGCTCTCTATCTGCTTGGTTAGCGCGGTAATTTCCCGGGTAAATTGTCCAATCATCAACGCATCTGCCCGATTAGTCGCGGCCGCCAGTTTACGGCGTGATTTATCCAGCTTGTGATTAAGCTGTTGCAGTTCTTCTTTGAGGTTCATGCTGTGTCCAGGAGGTCAGGGTTCAAAAGCTCAGGCCTGAGCCTGCAATAAGAGGGGGTGCTAAAGTAGGGGCGTAATGATAGCATCAATAGGGTCAGAGTCGTTGATTTTTCTCTTTCCACTGACGAGACTTTCGATCTCCGCCTCTTTGCCTTGGGTCAGCAGTTCGACCCGTTCGCGCCTCAAAATTTTGTTTAAATCTTTCGCTTCTCAGTATCCAGGCCTTGTTCGTTGCATCTCGTATTCGCTGAATTTCCGCTTCAGGTATTCTACCTGTAAATAGATCCCTGTAAGCACGCTGCCTTTCTTCGGACATCCGCCCCAATGCATTGTATAAGTGATGCGCAGAAATGAGGGCAATTGGGCGGCCCACGGCATTCACAAAACAAGCTTCCCGATTATTACCTCGCTGGATAATATGCTGAGGACAATCGGGTAAATAAGGGCGGCGCAAATGGAGCATAAGTTCCTCCTTGAGCTCAACATGTCAATCAAGCTTAGTGGGCGCCCAACCAAAAATTAACGACTTTGACCCTATCGATC
>DATBNH010000540.1:0-6296 GCA_036554405.1 Cellvibrionaceae bacterium
CATCGGGCATGGTCAGCGGAATAGTGTCCAGGCGTATATCAATACCGCGCACCCCAAATGCCGAGCGCGCACCAAAGCCACGCAGAGTCAGGCGTGTATCCTGGGCAAAATTGGAACGGCTGTCGGCCTGGACGCCGGGCAGGCCTTTAAATATATCCGCCACATCAAAACCCAAGCTCGGCAACTGCCGCTGGGTTTCAACCACATCGGCAGCACCCGCCGCATTTTGCCAAGGTTGCTTGGCGTGAACCGCGCCGGTTACATACACCTCTTCGGTAACCAGATCAGCCACAGTTTCGGCTACTGCCGCCGCCGACAAACCCAGCGAACAGGCCAGTGCCAATAAGGCACATTTAGTAGACATAAAAACTCCAGAAAATTAATCGCCCGCGTGCAGGCGTTTTTTGGTGAACCCGGTCGCCGAGTGCGCCAACGGTTCTTCGGGCCAGGGATGTTTGGCATAACGGCCACGATTTTCGCGGCGCACATCCGGGTATACCTCGCGCCAGAAATAATCGAGATCGCGGGTTACCGCCAGCGGCCGGCCCGCCGGTGATAACAGCTCAATGGCCAGGGGCACCCTCGAATCGGGCAGCGCGAAGCTGGCAACGCCGAAAAATTCCTGCAGTTTACCCGCCACGTGGGGCACCTGACCAGACTCACTAATCGGCGCGGGTTTATCCGCGTCTTGACCGTAATCCACCATCACGTTACGACCACTGGGGAGGCTTATATGTGTTGGCAACAACCTATCGAGTGCCTTGCAGGTATCAAACCCCAAATAAAACCCGAGCCCGGCCGCCAGAGGCAGACGCTCGGCGCTGGTGTCGGCATCAATAAAAGGCGCCAGCCAGGTATTCATGCTCGCCTGTAAGGTGGCGAGATTTAGCTCTGGCAGCGGCAGCAGTTGATAGTGCGCGGCCATACCAGCGCGGGCCCACAGCAAGCGCGCTGCCGCTGGCCAGTGAATATTGTCAAGGCCGCGCTCGCTAATAAAAGCCAATACCGCTTCTGGCAAGGCATCGACGGCAATCGTAGTTTTACTCTCGCGCACCAGCCTGCCGCCCAATAAAAAGCGGCTAAACTTGACCCAGCGACCATTGTACCAATCGGTTGCGGTTTGCTCCTGGGCAAGTTTTAACAGCAGAGACTCAGACACATCCAGCGCCACACCAATACCACTATGGCCCTTGCCCTCGGCGCCCAACTGCAAAATAAATAACCACTCGCTATGAGCACCGGCACTGACGCTGATACCACTGTTAAGCCGGTAGCGCCCGGAGGCCTGCCGGTGGCCAATGCGCTCGGGAAAAGCCTCGGCCAAACGCTCAATTAACGCGGCAGGCAAACTGGCGGGCAGTTGCCCAACACCGGCGGGCGCACAGGATAGCACCCGGCACCAGCGCTGCTGTTGTTGCTGCCACTGTTTGTTGCGGCCAAGCTCTTTCGCCGCCGCCGTCAGCCACTCAAACACGTCCATCCCGGTGCTCGCTTGCCAGTCAAAATGCAGCGCCAGCGCAGTCAACAACAGCCAGTTGTGATTATCGAGATCGTCCGCCAGTAGCAACAGTAACGCCGCTGTGCGCGGGTGTGTACCCAGCGCCGCCACCTGCCGGCCGCGCGCACTAATGCGGCCATCGGTATCCAGTAATTGCCAGCGCATCAGACTGGTATGCGCCTGCTGCATACCCATCGCCCCCGGCGCTTCCAACCAGGGTAACTGCTGCCAATCGGTACCCCAGTGAGCGCACCAGAGCGCCAATGGCAAATAATCGGTGCGGCGAATTTCCGGCAGTTGTGCCGGGGCCAGCGCCTCGGCTTCAGACCACAGGCGGATGCACCTGCCCGCCTGCACCCGACCGGCGCGGCCACGGCGCTGCTCGGCATTGGCCTGACTAATGCGCCGGGTGGTGAGCCTGCTAACACCGGTGCCCTGTTCAAACTCATTGCTGCGCGCCAGCCCCGAGTCGATCACCACCGTGACATCGGCAATGGTCAGCGAGGTTTCGGCAATATTGGTGGCCAGAATAATCCGCGGCCCCAGGCTTTCATCCAGGGCTCGCTGCTGCTCATCCGCGGCTACCCGGCTGTGCAGGCGCAGCGCCCTGACTCCATCATAGTGCTGTTCAAGCGCTCGGCGACAGTCTTCGATATCGCGCCAGCCCGGCAAAAATACCAACACCGTCTGCGCCTGCCAGTTTTCTATTTGCGCCAGAGCGCGGAGTAACTGTGCGGCCAAAGGCTCCGGATAACGGCCACGCATCTGAGCCGGGCAGTAATCAAGCGCTACCGGATAACAGCGCCCGGCTGCCACCAAATGCTGTGCCACCTGCTCTCGGAGCGCCGCCTCGGGCGTCGCCGACATTAACACCAGCGCCAGGTCCTCCCGCAGCACCTGGGCCTCTTGCAGTAGCGCCCAGCCTAAATCCTGGGTGACCGAGCGCTCGTGAATTTCATCGAGGATTACCACCCCCACTTCGGTCAATTCCGGATCTGCCAGCAACCGCTGCAATAAAATACCGGGAGTCATTACCAGAAGACGGGTCGCGGCCGAGAGCTTTTTATTAAAGGGCACCTGATAGCCCACGGTGGCAGCCACCGACTCGCCCAGCGAAGCGGCCAATCGCCGCGCCAGTGCCTGTGTTGGCAGTACGCGCGGCTGAATCAACCACACTTGCTGCTCGGTTGCCGCCAGCGCCCACAGGGGCACGCGGGTAGACTTACCTGCGCCGGGCTCGGCCTCGATCAGCACGCTGCCTTGGCCCAGCGCGGCAATCACCTGTTGCTTAAGACTGTCTATGGGTAACGGCATCATGCTTTCAAGGTGTTCCCCAGCCGCCGCCGCCAGCGCTGGCAAGGCTCAAGGTATCGCCGGCTTTCACCTCAAGTGCAACCTTGGCGGGAAGGGGCTCGCCATTCAATAAATTGACGCCAGCGGCGCCGGGTTCACCACCAGCCAGACCCCAGGGGCAAGACTTGCGTCGCTCAGTGAGCAGGGTGACTGTGGTGGATGCCAAAAACTGATACTCGCGAATCAACCCGTCGCCACCGGCAAAACGCCCGCGACCACCGGAGCCGGCGCGGAGGCCGTAGCGGGTAATGCGCAGAGGAAAGTGTTTTTCTAAGCTCTCGATGGGGGTATTAAGGGTGTTGGTCATATGGGTTTGCACGCCGGATAATCCCGACCCCTGTGGCCCCGCGCCCATGCCGCCGCCATTGGTTTCGTAGTAGTCCCAGCGCGCTTGCGACCCTCGCGCCGGGGCGCCCATGGCGACATTGTTCATAGAGCCGCTGCTGGCTGCGGGAATACGCTCGGGCAGTGCCTGAGCCAGCGCGCCGAGCAGCGCATCGACCATGCGCATAGAAGTTTCCACATTGCCCGCCGCCACGGCCGCCGGGCGCTCGGCATTAACCAGCGAACCTGTGGGCGCGGTGAGTGTAATGGGCCTAAAACTGCCGGCAGCTGCCGGGGTTTGCGCGGGCATCAGGCAGCGCAATACGTAAAACACACTGGCCGCCGCCACCGATAACGGACAGTTAATATTGCCCTGAGTCTGTTGGGCGGTGCCGGTAAAATCCACGCTAATCTGGCCCTGCTCGGCGAGTAGGCTTACGCTGATAGGAAGGTGCGCATTACCCAGACCGTCGTCATCCATATAATCGGTAAAGCGATAACAACCGTCGGGAATGCCTTTTAATGCCGAGCGCGCCAGGGTTTCGGCGTAATCATTGAGCTCGGCCACGGCCACCTTGAAAGCGGCCAGATTTCTGCTGGCAAGCTCGGCTTCAAGCCGCGACACACCCACCCCACAGGCACTGATCTGGGCGGCAAAGTCGCCGCGCGATTGAATGCTGGCACTGTCTTGCTGCTCGCCGCAAAGCTGAGCCATCACTTCATCAATTAACACCCCATCGCGCACCATCAGCGTAGGCGCAATAATAATGCCCTCTTGCTCAAGGCTGCTGGAGATTGGCATAGAGCCGGGGCTGGTGGCGCCGATATTGGCATGATGGGCGCGATTTACGGCAAAACCTGCCAGTTGCTCGGCGCTGAACACCGGGGCAATCACCGTCACGTCCGGCAAGTGGGTGCCGCCAAGGTAGGGGTCGTTGACCACCAGCATATCTCCCGGCTGCCAGTGGCGGGCGCCGACAATATCGGCCATGGCATAGGCCATACTGCCCAAGTGCACAGGAATATGCGCCGCTTGGGCCAGCAGCGCGCCTTCGGCATCAAACAGAGCGCAGGAGAAATCCAGTCGGTCTTTAATATTCGGCGAGAAAGCGGCGCACTTGAGTACCGCCCCCATCTCATCGCAAATGGCGGCCATGCGGTTGGCAAAAACACTGAGTTCGATGGCATTCATCGGTAAAACCTAACGGCGACCGAATACCGATTCTATCAGGCGACTGCCGCGCCCCAGCGGATCCTCGCGAATCAATTGCTCTTCCACAGCCACTTGCTTGAAGAGCCCATCCAGGCTTTTATCCAGCACATGTTGCTCCAGATCCAGGTCGGGTTTGTTGTTAACAGGAATATTCTGATAGAGGCTCAACATATCGCGGTACTGATCGTAAAAACCGATCTGTTGCAGATTGCTTTGGATAATAGGCAGGTAGCGCTGGCGCAAAATTGTCTCGGTCTGCCTGCGGAAATAATCGCTGGCAGCGGTATTGCTACCGCGCACAATGCCCAGCGCATCGGTCAAGGTCATAGCGCGCACCGCATCCACAAACACCGCCCGCGCCTCAACCGCTGCCTGCTCGGCGCCCCGATTCATCAGCGCCTCCACCTGATCCAACTGCCGGCCCAAGCCAAACTGACGCAAGCGCGCTGCCACTGTTTGTACATCTTCAGGTAATTCAATGCGATACAGCGAGCTCTGGCTATAACCGCCGGTTTTGGACAACTGCTCTGAGGCGCGCACACTGGCAAATTCCAGCGCCTCTTTAATGCCCCGCGCCATCTGCGCCTGCCCCGTATCGGCGTTGTTATCAACACTCGCCAATTGCGGCAAATTAGCCGTACAACCGAGCATACACACTGCCACAATCAACCATCCACAAACCTTAACCATAACAACCACCTCGCGAATTTTCAGAGGCTATTGTGCCAGTGTTAGGCGGCGATAGCACAACAGCTTTTTCTCACTCGAGTTTTGGAGTTCATTTTAAGGATCGCCGGGATCGGGTAGTGGTGTGTGTGGCACGCCGTAAACCCTTCCCTGGGGGCTCTACATTGAACATCCCTGATTCAATGAAGGCCCCACACTCCACTACCCGAACCCGGCTTGTGCCATGCGGCAAAATTGGGGCTCTGAAACTTGAATTACTAAATACACTATTCAGGGCGATTAGTGTTACGCCAATCCTCGTGACCGTGACGTACACGCACAATAAAAATATCGCCATTGCTGTCAATGAGGTAAATGATTACGTGGGATTTAAAGGGGTGAATTCTAACTGGAGGGGATAATTCAGTACGTTCGAAAGCCACAAAAGGATTATCGCTCAGTATCTGCAAAGCGGAAGCCAGTAGTTCGTGGTATTTCTCCGCTTGATAAATGCCAAAAGTGGCTACACCTCTGACAAAAATATCGACAACATCCTGTTCTGCTTTTTTGCTTAAATAGTAACCCATCCCTGGCCTATCCCTGTCTAAGTTTTACTCGCTATATCCTGCGCCCGTGCTTTTAACTGTGCCATAGATAAAGTTCCTCTGCCACTGTGCAGGCCTTCGTCCACCAGCAACTGCATCTGAGCCACCTTTAGGGCATTATCCTGGTCGCGGCGAATCAAATCGCGCACATAGTCGCTTACATTACTGTAACGCCCCGAACTGGCCTGTTCCTCAACCCAGGATTTCATAGGGCCGGGGAGTGAAATATTCATCGTCGCCATAGCAAGCCTCCTTTGGCAATAATAGTCTATTTTTTGGCAAAGATTGTCAACATCAACCCTTCGTAGTTGCGTTTAGCGCCGACATTGGCTGCTCTTTCTGCTAAGCTTGCCCGCCTTATTAAAACCACCGAGATTGCCCGTGACCACCACCGCTTTTGCCAGCCTGCCCCTTGATACCGCCATGCTCGATAACCTCGAGAGCCTGGGTTATACACAAATGACACCCATTCAGGCGGCCAGCTTGCCGTTGATGTTGACCGGGCGGGATGTGATTGCCAAGGCTAAAACCGGCAGTGGCAAAACCGCTGCCTTTGGTATTGGCCTCCTGGCTAAGCTGGATATCAAGCGCTTTGCTATACAGTCGCTGGTGCTCTGCCCCACCCGTGAGCTGGCCG
>DATBNH010000550.1:0-4826 GCA_036554405.1 Cellvibrionaceae bacterium
CGTCCATCCGCTGCGTTGCTCTTCTTGACAAGGGCAACCAGCATTGCCTTCGAAGAGCGTCTGGCGGGCTGAACGTTTTGGGCTCACGCAGACGCTACCTAGACTTGCTCAGAGGTTCCCTATCAGAGAGGCTTGCTGAATCGCCCATCAGACACAACAAAAGCCGATAGATGACATAAGGAAAAACCCGTGACGCACAATGTGGATATTGTGGCGCGCATCAGTGGCCTTTACGGCCAGCTGCGCGATGCCGAACAGAAAATAGCCAAGCTGATACTGGATGATATAGATTTTGCCGCCCATGCCACTATTAGCGATTTGGCCGATAGAGCCGGCGTTAGCGAGGCGACAATTACCCGTTTCGCCAAAGCGGTAGATTGCAAAAATGTACGCGATCTGAAGCTTAAATTGGCGCAATCGCTGGCAGTGGGTCAGCGCTTTTACAGCGATATAAAAGCCGAGCCCGCCGCCGCGCACGGCGTGTATGAGGCCATTAAAGCGGCGTTGGATCACAATGCCGGGCTTATGACGAAAAAGGTAATTAACGCGGCGGTGGCCTGTTTATCGGGGGCGCGTACAGTTTTAATTTTTGGTGTGGGAGGCGGCTCCACGGTACTGGCCAGTGAGTGCCAAAACCGTCTGTTTCGCCTCGGCGTTGCCGCCACCGCCTATTCAGACCCGATGCTGATGCGCATGGCCGCCGCCGTCGTCGACAGTAATGACCTGGTGCTGTGCTTATCACTTGGCGGTTACAGCCCCGATGTTCAACAAGCGGCGGAGATAGCCAAAGAGTATGGCGCCACAGTGTTGGCGATAACGCCGGCAAAAACACCCTTGGCAAAAGTAGCCGATCAGCTGGTGCCAATTGAGCCGATGGAAACCGATTATATTTTTAAACCCAGTGCGTCGCGCTATGTCATGTTGGCCGCGATTGATGTGTTGGCAACCGAGTTGGCCGTAACGCAAAAACGCAAAACTCGCGAGCGCCTGCGTCGCATTAAACTGACGCTGGATCAACACAAAAATGGCATAGATCGCTTGCCACTGGGGGACTGAGAAGCGAGCTTTAGGGCACCTATAAATGAGTTTTGATACAGTAATTCGCGGCGCGCATCTTGCCGATGGCAGCGGTAACCGATTGTTTAAAGCCGATGTTGCCATTACCAATGGCCGCATCAGCTGGATTAGCGACAACATCAGTGAGCCTGCCGATCATGTGGTTGATGCGCACGGGCTGGTGTTAGCGCCGGGTTTTATTGATGTACACACCCACGACGATCTTAACGTTGTCAGCTCACCTGGCATGCTCACTAAAATCAGCCAGGGTGTTACCACGGTTATTGTGGGTAACTGTGGCATTAGTGCGAGCCCGGTGCGGCTGACAAGCGCACCACCAGATCCGCTCAATTTACTCGGCAAACAGCAGGATTTTACCTACCCCCGTTTTAGTGATTACGCACGCGCGGTCAGCACCGCCAAACCCAGCGTTAATGTTGCCGCCCTGGTGGGCCACACCGCAATTCGCAACAACCATATGAAAAACCTGCGCCGCGCCGCCACCGAGCAAGAGCTTAACGCTATGCGTCAAGACCTCTGCCAGGCGCTAGCCGAAGGCGCCTTGGGCTTAAGTTCGGGGCTTGCCTACAGCAGCGCACAGTGTGCACCCAGCGAAGAAGTGTTAGCGCTGGTTAAAGAAGTGGGAAAAGCCGGCGGCATTTACACCACCCACTTGCGCACAGAATTTGAAGCCATTACCGAGGCCATGGGCGAGGCCTTTAGTACCGCTAAAAGCGGCGAGGTGCCGCTTATTATTTCCCATTTAAAATGTGCAGGCCGTGGCAATTGGGGGCGCAGCAGTAATATTTTATCGCTGTTGGATACCGCCGCCAAAACTCAGCAAGTCGCCTGCGATTGCTACCCTTACGCCGCAAGCTCCAGCACGCTGGATTTAGCGCAAGTCACCGATGAAACGGATATTTTTATTACCTGGTCGGAGTCACACCCAGAGCAGGCAGGTAAATTATTAAAAGACATTGCCAGTCAATGGCAGCTGGATTTATTGGAAGCAGCCAAGTTACTGCAACCGGCCGGTGCGGTCTATCACTGCATGAGCGAGGACGATGTCTCCGCTATTTTGCGGCATCCCCTAAGTATGGTCGGCTCCGATGGCCTGCCCAATGATCCGCACCCGCACCCCCGGCTTTGGGGCACTTTTCCACGGGTGCTCGGGCACTACTGTCGCGATCTAAAATTATTTGACTTGCCCGCTGCCATTCACAAAATGACCGGGCTTTCGGCGCAGCAGTTTCGGCTGGAAAAACGCGGCCTGATTCGCGAGGGTTACCATGCCGATTTAACCCTGTTTGATTTTGCCACCATTAAAGACACCGCCAGCTATGCTGACCCGCAACAGGCCGCGCAAGGTATTGCTGGTGTGTGGGTCAATGGCGTAGCCAGTTACCCACACACTAGTTCCGCGCCCGGTAGAGCGGGCCAGTTTTTATATCGCAATAAACCTTAATTGATGAGGAAACTCTATGAGCATTAAACGCTATGGCGCAGGTGGCAGTGTCGGCACCGGTGGTCAGCATCTACCCTTTTCCAGCGCCACCGAAGCGGCCGGTTGGCTCTATGTATCCGGCCAAACTCCTATGTTGGATGGCGAGGTGGTAGAGGGCAGCGTTGTCGAGCAATCGCGCCTGGCGATTGATAATTGCCTGAAAATCATGAGCAATGCTGGTTACGGCGTAGAGCATGTGGTGCACCTTACGGTTATTCTTACCGATGCCCGCTATTTCCAGTCGTTCAATAAAGTATTTAAAGAAGTCTTTGGCGAGCATCCTCCGGCACGTATCTGTTCGGTGTGCGATTTGGTCGTCGACTGCAAAGTAGAAGTCGGCGTGGTGTGTTACAAGGCTTAAAAAAATAATAAGGGGCAAACATGAACACCACGCTTTTTTTAACAGCGCTGATACTTTATATCTTAGCTCTGATAGGGTTGGGGTGGTTTGCCTCTAAACGCAACAAAAGCGGTGAGGATTTTTTACTGGCCGGGCGCGGCCTACCCATTTTTTTAACCATCGGTACCACCGTAGCCACTATGGTGGGTACTGGTTCGTCTATGGGCGCGGTCGGCTTTGGCTATGCCAACGGTTGGGGCGGCATACTCTATGGTGTGGGCGGTGCGCTGGGTATTTTATTGCTGGGGCTATTGTTCGCACCGGTGCGCCAACTGCGCTTTATGACCATGAGCGAAGAGCTGTCCTATTACGTAGGTGCCAGCCGGCTTATTAAAAACACTGTAGCCGTGCTGATTTTTTTCGCCTGCATCGGCTGGTTGGGCGCGCATATTTTAGGCGGCGGTTTGTATTTAGCCTGGATAGCCGGCATTGATTTACAGCTGGCAAAAATACTGATTGCCACAGGCTTTGCCGTCTATGTGATTATCGGCGGTTACCATGCCGTGGTTTGGACCGATACCGTGCAGGCAATCATTTTGTTTGCAGGTTTTATTTTGATGGCGGCGCTGGCGGTGCATCAAGTGGGCGGCTGGGAGGTGTTAATGGCAGCGCAGCCCGATAGCAACCGCTCGTTTTTGGCACTGGATGCTATAGGTGGCTTACATGCGGCATCGCTAGTGTGTGTGATTATGGTGGGTGTACTGGCCACGCCCTCATTTCGTCAGCGTATTTATTCGGGCAAAAGCGTGAGCGCTGTGCGCAAGTCATTTTATATTTCCGGCAGCCTGTATATGCTGTTTGCCGCCATTCCTGCGGTTATTGGTATGGCCGCCTACGCGCTTAATCCCGAGCTTGATAACCGCAACTTCGCCTTTCCATTTTTAGCGGTCGAAGTTCTGCCGTTATCTGTCGGTGTGCTGGTATTAATTGCCGGGCTTTCGGCCACTATGTCGAGCGCCAGCTCCGATGCCATTGCTGGCGTTACGGTGCTACTTCGGGATTTATTTGTCTGGGTAACTGGGCGCATGCCAGCACCGCAGCAGGTTATTTTATATTCAAGGATATCACTGATCGCGGTGGTATTTATCGCCCTCACCCTGGCGCTGTTATCGGATGATATTATCGCTTATATCACCGGTATGATCGCCACGGTTATGTCGGGCATGTTTGTCTGCGCACTGCTGGGGCGCTTTTGGCCGCGCTTTAACTGGCAGGGCGCGCTGGCCACCTTGGCTGCAGGTTCAGTGATTTCGCTTATAGTGCTCCGCTACGCGCAGGGCTTTTGGGGCAACCCCATATTACCCGCCGTAGGTGCAGCACTGGTGGCGGGGATAAGTTTTAGTTTGCTAACACCTGCCAGCAGTATTACACCCGAGCAGTCGCTGAAAATACTCGATGATGAGCGTAAGCAGATGGAAAACACACCACTTAATTAGCAATGCTATGATAAACCCACAATTGAGAACGCGTCATTTAAGTTTCTTTGGCCAAGCATCTGCTAATTATGAAGTACACAAAAGCCTTTTACGAACCTCCCCAAGAGCACGAACAAAAACCGGGTGCCAATTACCAGAAGGCTTTACTTTCAGTGGATACCAGGAAAATCGAAAAGTTAAACCCCCGCCATCTTGCGTTTCATACTCCCAAGCTTCAGGCAAATCTTGCTCATATGCCATAATACAAAAGCTCCATACCTGGCCTTTAAAGCCTGCCTGCCAATCACCGAGATTCTCAGACACCTTCCCTACAATACCAGACTCTTCAAATAGTTCGCGTTCACAAGCATCCTCAAGAGACTCCCCATGCTCAATGGTACCTTTCACTAGCTGAAAACCCGTTAACGGATGCTCGAAGACCAAAATTTCT
>DATBNH010000566.1:0-11882 GCA_036554405.1 Cellvibrionaceae bacterium
AAGCGCACACTGAACACGCTTCTATAACCTCCCTTAACAAAAAAGTTGGCAATAGCATTTGGGTTGCAAGGCTGCTTGGGCTATACTGAATTCAACCTGGGATGTTCGCCAGCCGACGATGTCCTTGAGCCGATAATGCAATACCCGGTAGCTTCTTGCTGGTGTTTGTGAGCATGTCCGCCCGACGGAAAGCCTAATAACATCGCTGAGGCAACCCCTTGAACTTCACGGTTCAAGGCCCAATTGGCAGCGGCATCCTGGGGTCTTATTTATTTACCATCCTCATGCAACTATTCTCTTCCTTGCCCTCTACACTTTTGTCCGATCGCAAAGCATTGCGTCAACATATGCGCAAGCAACGCCGTCTATTAAGTCGCTCGCAACAACTCTTTGCCGCTCGGCAATTGGCTCGCCAAAGCCTGCATATTTTGCGCGGCAGCCGTTGTAAAAAACTGGCGCTCTACTGGCCTAATGATGGCGAAATTGATCCGCGATTAATTGCACGCCTTGCGTGGCAAAAAAATATTGCTGTCTATTTACCGGTATTACACCCGTGGCAAGCACGCCGCTTATGGTTTGTGCCTTTTACCCCGCACACACGCTTTGGTAAAAACCGTTTTGGTATTGCCGAGCCCACAGCTAAGCGCGGTATGATAAGTGCCAGGCAACTGGATATAGTATTGATGCCGCTGGTGGCTTTTGATGACGAGGGCGGACGCCTGGGGATGGGCGGCGGTTTTTACGATTGCACACTGGCCTACAAGCACCATATACCCGGCGCCAGCAGACCACGTCTGTTAGGCGTGGCGCACAGCTTTCAACAGGTTGAGAAGCTGACACTGGCACCCTGGGATGTTGCGCTGAATGCCATTATTACCGAGCGCGGGATTATTTACCCCAAAAAGAACTGATAAGCTTCGTTATCGGTCTCTTCCCAAAACGGATAATTTATCTCGTTTAAAAAGCTGCGCACATCGCCGCGCTCGCCGTGCGGCACTTGCATACCCACCAATACCCGGCCAAACGCCGAACCGTGATTGCGGTAGTGAAACAGGGTAATATTCCAGCGTCCGGCTACTTGATTTAAAAAATTAAACAGCGCGCCTGGCCTTTCTGGAAACTCAAAACGAAATACCATTTCATCACTGACTGCATTGGCATGACCGCCGACCATATAGCGAATATGTAACTTGGCCAACTCGTTATCAGTCATATCCACAACGTCGTAATCTTTGGCTCGCAAATCCTCGATCAGCTCGGTGCGATCGACGCCGCCGCCACTGACCTGTACACCGACAAAAATACGCGCCTTATCGGTATCGGCAAAACGGTAGTTGAACTCGGTAATATTGCGTTTACCGAGGGCCCGGCAAAAATCTTTATAGGCACCGGGGCGCTCGGGAATAGTGACCGCCAGAATCGCCTCGCGCTTTTCGCCAATTTCGGTGCGCTCAGAAATATAACGCAGCCGATCAAAATTAATATTGGCGCCGCAGTCAATGGCCACCAGAGTCTGCCCGGAAATATTATTTTCGGCCACATACTTTTTCAAACCGGCAACGCTCACCGCACCGGCGGGTTCGGCAATGGAGCGGGTGTCTTCAAAAATATCTTTAATGCCCGCACAAATTTCATCGGTGTTAACGGTAATCACGCCATCAATAGTGTCTTTTAGAATACGGAAAGTTTCTTTGCCAATTTGCGCCACGGCCACACCATCGGCAAAAATACCCACCTGCGGCAGGGTTACACGGCGGTTTTTTTCCATAGCGGCTTTCAGGCAGGCAGACTCGTCAGACTCCACCGCAAAAACCTTCACATCGGGGCGCACGTATTTAACATAAGCGGCTACGCCGGCACACAGACCACCGCCGCCAACGGCCACAAAGATTGCGTCGATATGTTTGGGATACTGGCGCAGTATTTCCATGGCCACCGTACCTTGACCGGCAATCACATCCGGGTCATCGAAGGGGTGGATATAGGTCAGTCCTTTTTCTTCCACCAGCTTTTTCGCGTGGGTTTGCGCCTCGTCGAAACTGTCGCCATGGAGCACCACTTTAGCACCGCGCGCACGCACGGCATCTACTTTAATAGCAGGGGTAGTGCGGGGCATCACGATAATGGCCTTAACCCCCAGGTGCTGGGCGCCCAGCGCCAGCCCTTGGGCATGGTTGCCCGCAGAGGCAGCAATCACCCCGCGGGCGCGCTCGGCATCGGACAGCTGTAGCAGTTTGTTGTAGGCGCCGCGAATCTTGAACGAGAACACCGGTTGCAAATCTTCGCGTTTAAGCAGTACATGATTATTGGTACGCTGGGAAAGCAGGCGCGCAAACTCCAGCGGTGTTTCCACCGCCAGATCATAGATGCGCGCATTGAGGATGCGCTTGATGTAAGAGTCCGGCATAAAAAGCTCGCGAGTGTGTGACAATGCGAGCATAGTAAACAATTTGCAGGGCGCTGACACCCGCCGCATAAAAAAAGTATAATAATGTTCAACTTGGAAACCGCAGTTAGGCGCGAAAAAGACGCGTAAGGCAGCTCTATTACATCCTGTAACCTCTGCATTAGTGCGTCCATGCACGTCAATATTGGTGTGCATAATGAATTTAAAAACCGCGTGGGCGCCTTTCCGGTGATGAGCCGGTTTATAAATTTGCCAGGTGCGCCAAGAGCTTGCGTGGACTTTCGTGATCCAACTACGGTTTTTAGGTTTAACCCCAAGGTGAGGTGTGTATGACCCAGGATGAGCTCAAGCAGGCAGTTGCAGCAGCTGCCATTGCCTATATTAAACCCAAACTCTACCCCGACAGTATTCTCGGCGTCGGTACCGGCTCCACCGCCAATTATTTTATTGACGCGCTGGCGGCCTTAAAAGACGACTTTGCTGGCGCTGTGGCCAGCTCCGATGCTTCCGCCCAACGCCTGCAGAGCATAGGCATTAAGGTGTTTGATCTCAATCAGGTCTCACAGCTGGTGGCCTATGTAGATGGCGCCGATGAATCAAACAAGCACCTGGAATTGATCAAAGGCGGTGGCGCTGCGCTGACGCGGGAGAAAATCGTCGCCGCCGTGTCGCGCGAGTTCGTGTGTATTGCCGATGACAGCAAGTTGGTGGAGGTGCTGGGTAAATTTCCGCTACCGGTAGAGGTAATTCCCATGGCTCGCTCTTACGTGGCTCGTGAACTGACCAAGCTTGGCGGCAAACCTGTGTACCGCGAAGGGGTAATAACTGACAATGGCAATGTGATTTTAGATGTACACCAGCTTGAAATCATCAGCCCCGTGGATCTTGAAGCCAATATCAACCAGATTACCGGTGTGGTAGCCAATGGCCTTTTTGCCCGGCGCCCGGCGGATGTACTCTTGTTAGGCAGCAAAGAGGGTGTAAAAACCCTGAAGCACTGGACCCAGAACGTTTAGGGGCTGGTAGCCCCATAAAAAACCCGGCACCAGGCCGGGTTTTTTTGTGTTGCTCAAGCAGAAGGCTTACTTGATCTTACCTTCTTTGTACATCACATGCTTGCGAACAACGGGATCAAACTTTTTGATTTCCATTTTTTCCGGCATGGTGCGCTTGTTCTTATCGGTCGTGTAGAAGTGACCGGTACCAGCAGATGAGTTCAAACGGATTTTATCGCGCATGAGAAATCTCCTAAATTAGACTTTTTCGCCGCGCGCACGCAGGTCAGACAGTACAGTTTCAATACCGCGCTTGTCGATAACGCGCATACCCTTGGCAGAAACACGCAGCTTAACGAAGCGTTTTTCAGACTCAACCCAAAAGCGGTGAGAGTGTAAATTTGGCAAAAAACGACGCTTGGTGTGGTTCTTTGCGTGAGAAACATTGTTTCCGGTTATGGGACGCTTCCCGGTAACCTGACATACCTTAGACATTGTTTTGCCTCATTAACCAATTAAATACATCCGGCAGCGTTTTATTAAGCAGCGCCTGATGCAGGATTCGTGGAGCTTTCTGGCTGTGGCACAGAGCGCACACAAACCACCGAAATTATCCGCTAAGACCATGCCGGGGCCAATTTTACAGGCCAGCCGGTCTACCCGGTCGCGAAGAGCCGCGTTTTATACCAAAACAGCCTGCCAATAGCAACGATAAGTTGCTTTTTATGGCTAAATTACCGTTTTAGCGTCCAATTTAAAGCAATCCACGCTCGGCAAAAGACACCACCTCACTGTCGCCCACCACCATATGATCCAGCACCCGTACACCCACCAGATCCAGCGCCTGACGCAAACGCTCGGTGATTTGCCGGTCGGCCTGGCTGGGCTCGGCCACGCCGGAGGGATGGTTGTGGGCAAAAATCACCGCCGCCGCATTGTGAGCCAGGGTTTGCTTAACCACTTCGCGCGGGTAAACGCTGGCGCCATCCAGGGTGCCATAGAACAGCTCTTCGTAATGCAACAGTCGGTGCTGGTTATCCAGAAACAACACGGCAAATACCTCTCGCTGGCAGTGGCGCAAACGCGAGGTGAGATACTGACTGACAAGCCCTGGGCTGGTTAGCAGATCGCCGGCGGCAAGGCTGGCGTCCAGATGGCGGCGGCCCATTTCCAGCACAGCCTGTAACTGGGCGTATTTGGCCGAGCCCAGCCCCAATCCACTACAAAACTCAGTTTGGGAGGCCTCCAGCAGCGGCCTGAGCCCGCCAAAACTTGAAAGAAGCTCGCGGGCGAGATCCACCGCTGATTTACCAGCGCAACCGGTACGCAAAAAAATTGCCAGTAATTCAGCATCAGACAGAGCGGCGGGGCCGCGGGTAAGCAGTTTTTCACGGGGCCGCTCGCTTACCGGCCATTGGGCAATAGACATGATTGACACTCCTTGTCGCAACAGTTGCAATACACTTGCTATAAATGAACACGGTGTATGTATTCGTTATACGCTTCAAGAATGGTATCTTTAGGGCTTGGGGTCAAGTTAGCCTCGCATTTACCACACCGGCCGCTCGCCACTTACAGGAAGCTTCGATGTCCCGAGTGCACAACAAACGCATCCTTCTGGGTATTACCGGGGGCATTGCCGCCTATAAAGCCTGTGAACTGGTGCGTCGCCTGCGCGATCAAGGCGCCTGCGTGCAAGTCGTGATGACACCCGCCGCACAAGAATTTATCACCCCGCTCACCCTGCAGGCGCTTTCGGGTAACCCGGTGCATACCGATTTGCTGGACTCTGATGCCGAAGCGGCCATGGGCCACATTGAACTGGCACGCTGGGCTGATCGGATAGTGATTGCGCCGGCCAGCGCCGATTTTATCGCTCGCCTCGGCGCCGGGCTCGGCAACGATTTACTCAGCACCCTGTGCCTGGCCACTCGGGCACCGCTTATCGTCGCCCCGGCCATGAATCAGGCCATGTGGCTGGCGCCCAGTACGCAATCGAATATTGCCCTGCTGCAGTCCCGGGGGGTCAATATTGTCGGCCCCGGCACCGGCGACCAAGCCTGCGGTGAAACCGGTCCCGGCCGTATGCTGGAACCGCTGGAAATTGCCGAAGCCATCGCCGCTGGCTTTGCTACCGGCACACTGAGCGGTCGCAAGGTAGTGATTACCGCCGGTCCCACCCGCGAAGCGCTGGACCCGGTGCGCTATCTGAGCAATCACAGCTCGGGCAAAATGGGTTACGCGCTGGCCGAAGCGGCTATGCTCGCCGGTGCCGAGACAGTACTGATCAGCGGCCCCACAGCGCTTCCGCCACCGGATCGAGTGGCTTTTATGGCGGTCACCTCCGCCGAGCAGATGTACCAAGCCAGCCTTGGCCAAGCGGCCGGTTGTGATTTGTTTATCGCCGCTGCCGCCGTGGCCGATTACCGCCCGGCAGAGGTGGCCCAGAGCAAAATCAAAAAAACTGATGGCGACACCTTGACGCTCACCCTGATAAAAAACCCCGATATTATCGCCAGTGTTGCCGCGCTTGAAGCCGCGCCCTTTACCGTGGCATTTGCCGCCGAAACCGAACAGCTACTAAACTATGCCGAGGCCAAGCTTAAAAACAAGAAGGTAGACTGCATTATTGCCAATGATGTCAGCGACACAGATATCGGCTTTAACAGTGATAACAACGCCGTAACTCTTATCGATCGAAACGGACGAACCGATTTCCCCAAAACCGGTAAACAACAATTGGCCCGTGAGCTAATAGACCGGTTGGCCACCCTGATAAATGCACAGCCTGTGAACAATAAGGAATGCCCATGAGCAAATCCGCGCAAGGCCAGACGGCACCGGATACCGCTGTCGATACAGACAACCAGCCTAAACGCACTCGCGCCGAGCGCCGCGCCGCCGACGCCCGCGCCAAGCTACTTGCCCAGCGCCAGCGCATGCTGTTGATTCTGCTGGGATGTGCGCTGGTTGTTAATGCGCTGGTGGGTTACTTTCTGTACGAGACTATGGTCGTCGAAACACAGCGCCAGCGCATTGCCACTACCGCCGAGCAAGCTGCCAGCACCACGGCTGCCAGTGTGCGGAACTTTTTACGTGAACGCGAGGCGGAAGTAAGGCAATGGGCGGCCACTCCCGCCCTGCAAAAGGCCATCGCCGACGGCGATACCAATACTCTGAATTCATTACTGGCAGGCTTTGCCAAGAGTCGCGATGATATTCTTGCCGCGCGCACATTTACCCCAAACCAGCTGATGATTGATCGCGAGCACAGCGCCCCTATTCGCTACGCCGAGCTGGATATGTTGAGACGCAGTTTGCGCCGTCAGCAAACCCAACCCGAGGCAGCCATTCTGGATGATGGCCAGTGGCAACTGCATATAGCCTCTGCCATTCCCCCCGAAGGTGAGCGCAGCGCCCCAGCCAGTCTGCTGGTGACCTATTCCAGCACCACCGTAGAACAACTGTTTAACCCTCTGGGTACAGAGCGCGGGCAGGCGCTGTTGATACAACGCTTTGAAAATATCAACGCCCCTTTGTTTACAATGGGTGCTGGCAAGGCCGCTCCATCGGCTAAGGCCAGTATCCCCAATAGTTACTGGCAGGTCGAATACACGCCCTCAGCAGCGCTGGTGGCTGCCTCCGAAGAGCTGCCGGGTTTATGGTTGGTGGTGATCAGCCTTTGTGTTGCCGCGAGTTTAGCGCTGGCACTGATACTGAGCAAACTGATAGTGCGCGCCTCCAAGGTGGACGACAGTGAGGGCCTGAGCCTGCCTCAAGGCTATGTGGATAGCCACAGTGGCAGCAACAGCAACGCTAACCCTATCACCAAACCGGAGGCCGCCGTACCGGGCTCCCTGTATGGCAACGAAGATATTCTCGATATAGAAGTCATTGAAGAAGACGCCGATATTCTCGGCTTGATAGACAGGCAACAAGAACGCAGCACCGCTACAAGCAGCGCTGAACAATCGCTGCCGGATGAAATTTTCCGCGCCTATGATATTCGCGGCAAAGTGGGCAGTCAGCTCACCGCGAAACTGGCCTATGAAATTGGCCTGGCGCTTGGCAGTGAAGTCCAGGATCAAGGCGAGAACAGCCTTATTGTCGCCCGCGACGGCCGCACTCACAGCCCAGAGCTGGCCCAGCAATTGATTGCCGGTATTCTCGCCAGCGGCTGCGATGTACTCGATATCGGCATAGCCCCTACGCCCTTAATGCATTATGCCACTTGCGAATTTACCGAAACCAGCAGTGGCGTTATGGTAACTGCCAGCCATAACGGCGCCGATGATAACGGCTTTAAAATGGTTATTAACGGCAATACCCTGAGTGATAAGGGCATTGCGGATTTAAAAAACCGTATCAAGCGACGTCAATACCTCAGTGGCGAGGGCCAGCAACAAACACGCTCGGTTATCCCTGAGTATATTGACCGGATTTTCTCCGATGTGGCGCTGGCCGGGGACATCACCCTGGTAGTGGACGCCGCCAATGCAGTGACGGGTGTGGTGGCACCGGCGCTGTTTGAAGAGCTGGGCTGTCAGGTAATCCCCCTTAACTGTGAGCTGGATGGCAACTTTCCCAATCACGCGCCAGATCCCACCATCGTCAGCAATCTGGCTCAATTGCAAGAAGCGGTACAAACCCACGGCGCCGACCTTGGGGTGGCCTTTGACGGCGACGGTGATCGCTTGATGGTGGTAACACCGAAAGGGCATATTATCTGGCCAGATCAACTGCTGATGTTATTTGCCCGCGACATTCTGGCACGCAACCCCGGCGCCGATGTTCTGTTTGATGTGAAATGCTCAAAACAACTCAATCAACTCATATCGGGTTACGGCGGCCGCCCCATTATGTGGAAAACCGGCCACGCGCATATGAAACAAAAAATGATCGAAACCGGTGCGCTTATCGGCGGTGAATATTCCGGGCATATTTTTATTAAAGAGCGCTGGTACGGCTTTGACGATGGCTTGTATACTGCCGCCCGCTTGTTAGAGATTATCACCCTGCGCGATCAATCGATTGATGATGTGTTTGCCGCCTTTCCCATGCTGCCGTCGACACCCGAGTATCGCGTTGCCGTGCCTGAGGCGGAAAAATTCAGTCTGATTGAAAAACTAATCGAAACCGGTGACTTTCAAAGTGGCAAGGCAACCACCATTGACGGGCTTAGAATTGATTTCCCCAAAGGCTGGGGCCTGGTGCGCGCCTCCAATACCGCCGCCGAAATAACCTTGCGCTTTGAGGCAGAAAGCGACGATTTACTGGAAAAGATACAGCAGCTTTTTAAACGCGAGCTGCTCAAGGTCAACAAAACATTAGCTTTAGACTTTTAAGGTTTATATATGTCTCTGGATCGTAAAGCTGCAATGAATATCGCCCAGGTGCTCACCGAGGCACTGCCCTACATTCAACGGTTTACCGGCAAAACCATCGTGGTTAAATTTGGCGGCAACGCCATGATAGACGAACAATTACAAAACAGTTTTGCCCGCGATATCGTAATGATGAAACTGGTGGGCATGAACCCCATTGTGGTTCACGGTGGCGGCCCGCAAATTGGTGATCTGTTAAAAAAGCTCAACATTGAATCCGAGTTTGTTAACGGCATGCGCGTTACCGACAGCGCCACCATGGATGTTGTTGAAATGGTATTGGGCGGCACAGTTAACAAACAAATCGTCAGCCTGATAAACCGCAACGGTGGGCAAGCCATTGGCCTTACTGGCAAAGACGGCCAGCTAATTCGCGCCCGGAAACTCACCGTACAAAGTAAAACTCCGGAAGTGTCTGCCTCGGAGATCATCGATATTGGTCACGTAGGTGAGGTCGCCTCGATCAATACCGCTGTTATTGATATGTTGCTAAACAGCGATTTTATTCCGGTGATTGCCCCTATTGGTGTGGGCCAGGACGGTGCCTCTTACAATATCAATGCCGACCTGGTGGCAGGCAAGATAGCCGAGGTGCTGCGAGCCGAAAAGCTGATGCTTTTAACCAATGTCGAGGGGCTTATGGATAAAGCCGGTAATATTCTCACCGGCCTGTCGACCGCTCAAGTGGACGCGCTAATCGCCGATGGCACCATCTACGGCGGCATGTTGCCCAAAATCAGTTGTGCGCTGGATGCGGTTAAATGTGGGGTTACCAGCGCACATATTATCGATGGACGGGTCTCGCACGCGGTCTTGCTGGAAATTTTCACCGATATTGGCGTGGGTACCTTAATCAGCAATAAAGCTTGAGCGAACTTTTTGACGCTGGATTAACACCCGTGTTTGCCGCTAGAATAAAACCCGTCAGAGCTGCGGGGGGCCCGGTTCGGGTGCAGCCTGTCCATACCATCAGACATAACCAAGAGCATCGCGTCATGAGCAAATCCACGCAGAAAGTCTCACGTCGGCAACAGATTCTGGAATCTCTGGCACGTATGCTTGAAGCCAGTCCCGGTGCACGTATTACCACCGCCGCCCTGGCGCGCGAGGTAGGTGTGTCGGAGGCGGCGCTGTACCGTCACTTTCCCAGCAAGTCAAAAATGTTTGAAGGGCTGATTGAATTTATTGAAGAGACTATCTTCAGCCGTATCAAAATGATTTTGAACGAAGAACCCACGGCACTGCTGCGAGTTGAAAAGATTCTGTATTTACTGCTTACCTTTACCGAGCGCAACCCTGGCATCACCCGACTGCTCACCGGCGATGCCCTGACCGGCGAAACCGAACGCCTGCGCAACCGTATTGCCCAATTTTATGAGCGTATTGAAACCCAGCTTAAACAGATTCTGCGCGAGGCCGAGTTGCGTGAAGGGTTGCGGCCCAATTTGCCGCTGTCGGCTGCCGCCAACTTGCTGATGACCTGTGCCGATGGCCGCATCACCCAATTTGTACGCAGTGAGTTTAAACGCCTGCCCACCGAGTACTGGGCGGACCAGTGGGCTGTCATTGCCACCGGATTAATGCGCGAAGCGATGGTTGCGCGAACGTGAAAGACCACTGAAAATTCTTGAACACGGCGCTGAAACTATCGGCATTATTGATCCGACAAGTAATTAGGCGAATTATTAGCCGCGGAGGGCAGACACAGTTCGGCCAGCTCACGCTTGAGGCGATCAAAACTCGCCGGCGCACACAGAACATACCCCTGCATTTGATCACAACCTTCGGCGGCCAACCATTTATGCTGGCTGGCACTCTCCACACCCTCGGCCACTACCACTTTACCCAAATTGTGAGCAAGGTTGATCATCGCCGCCACCAGCCGGCGTTCGCTGCGACGATGTAACAAATCAGTCATAAATTGTGAGTCAATTTTAAGAGCGCTAATGGGCAGACGCTGCAAGTGCAAAAACGAGGAACTACCGGTGCCGAAATCATCCAGCGCAAAGCTGACACCAAAATACGATAGCGGCCGCATACACAAGCTGACCAAATCAATATTTTCCATCAAGGCGGTTTCGGTAAGCTCAAATTCAATATTGCCGGGGTTAATCGCGGTTTCGGCAAAAATATTGGCCACCTTTTGCACTAATCCTTCGTCGCGAAATTGCCGCGCCGAGAGATTGATAGCCATACGCGTGTGGATATTGGCCTCTATTTGCAGCCGCTTCAAATCGACACAGGCCTGACGAATACTCCAATAACCAATAGAAAAAATCAGCCCGGTATCTTCGGCAATAGAGATAAAGTTATTCGCACTTAAAATACCTTTTTGTGGGTGATTCCAACGCAACAAGGCCTCCAACGCCACCACTTGCCCGCTTTTAACATCAAATCGCGGTTGGTATTCCAAGTACAATTCATTGTTTTTAAGGGCGCGGCGCAAGTCCTCCTCCAGGCTCATGCGATAGCGCACATCACGGTTCATTTCGTCGGTAAAAAAGCGAAAGTTACTGCCCTCTACCTGCTTGGCCTGATACATGGCCAAATCGGCGCTTTTGAGCAGAGTGTCCGTACTACGACCAGCCTCTGGATAGGAGGCAATACCGATGCTGCAGCCCACATTTAAATGGTAACCGCCTATTTCATAGGGCGCGGTAATGGCATCGATAATCTTCACCGCCAGATGGGCGATGTCAGACGAGCTTTCCACATTGAGTAACAACAGAGTAAATTCATCGCCGCCCATACGCGCCATGGAGTCGCTGCGGCGCAACAGATTTTGCAAACGACCGGCACACATGCGAATCAGATTATCGCCCATATCGTGACCGTAACGATCATTGACCTGTTTGAAATCATTGAGATCAATAAACATCAGGGCAAAGCGCATGCGGTCACGCGCAGCAATACGAATAGCATTTTCCAGACGATCGCGAAACAGTACCCGGTTGGGGATATCCGTCAGTGGATCGTGGTGAGCGAGGCGCGCCAGGGTCAGCTCTGTACGTTTGCGTTCCATAGCATAGCGGATGGCTCGCTCCAACTGATAGGCAGTAAGATCTTCAAGTACCAGGTAGTCGGCCGCCCCCAGAG
>DATBNH010000568.1:0-3249 GCA_036554405.1 Cellvibrionaceae bacterium
AGGCGAAGTGAGTGTTCGATTGCTGGGCTTACCGGTGCCCGGCCCGGTGATGGGCATGGTCATGCTGTTTATAACGTTGATGATACGGGGCCGGATGGCCAAGGCCGTTGAGCCCGCGTCAACTGCCCTTCTGGGCCACCTTTCGCTGCTGTTTGTGCCGGCCGGGGTGGGGCTTATCGTGCATTTCAGCCGCCTTGGCAATGAGTGGTTGCCCATCAGTGTTACCCTTTTGCTTAGCACCATTATCACCATGGCGGTCACCGCTTTGGTGATGCAGTGGGTAACCCGTCTGACCGTCAGGCGGGAACCGAACCATGATTGAACCGGACCTGACCCGAATATGGGTTTATCTGTCTGCAACACCCCTGTTGGGCCTGACCATGACCTTGGTAGCCTACAGTCTGGCGCATCGCCTTTACCTTCGTTCGGGTTCCAACCCTTTACTGAACCCGGTGGTCACGTCGGTGACCGTAATCATCCTGTTTTTGCTGGCGACGAATACGTCCTACGATGATTATTTTGATGGCGCCCAGTTCGTTCACTTCTTGCTGGGCCCTGCTACCGTGGCGCTGGCGATTCCCCTGTACCAGCAATTCAACAAGCTGAAACAGGTCTGGCTGCCGGTCACGGTGGCGCTGGTAACCGGGGTAGTGGTTGGCGCGTTCAGCTCTGTGGCAATTGCCCGGCTGCTGGGTGCCAGCCTGGAAACCCAGTTGTCCCTGGCCCCCAAGTCGGTAACGGCGCCGGTAGGCATGGCGATATCCGAACAGATCGGCGGCCTGCCTTCGCTAACCGCGGCCTTGGTGGTCGTTACCGGTATTATTGGCGCGGTTATTGGTTCCAAGTTGTTCGATTTGATGGGTATCCGAGATG
The DNA here is from genome assembly GCA_036554405.1 of Cellvibrionaceae bacterium. Taxonomy (GTDB): domain Bacteria; phylum Pseudomonadota; class Gammaproteobacteria; order Pseudomonadales; family Cellvibrionaceae; genus Gilvimarinus. The sequence continues at coordinate 874 of DATBNH010000568.1, forward strand.
ACAGCGTAAAAGGTATTGCTATGGGCATGACGTCCCACGGTATTGGCACCGCACGGGCTTTCCAGGTCAGCGCTCAAATGGGCGCATTCTCCGGTCTTGCAATGGCGCTGTCGGCTTTCCTTTACTCGGTTTTTCTGCCATGGCTGTTGAGTATTACCGGTGTACTTGGCTGACTCGTTACGTCATTCTTCTCACTACCACTGCATAGGCTGAGCCATGGGCGTCTGGCTTAAGTGGAATCGTCTCTACAAAATCCGATGTGATTCATTATGATAATAGGCTTCATTAATCTTCTAGCGCTTCTATTGTCACTGAGTTTTTTACACGGCTTTATTTTTCGGTTCCTATATAAAAAGCAATACGTTGAAAAAGTTCTATCAGGCGTTGTTTTTGGTGGAATTTGTGTTGTTGGTATGTTCTTGCCGATAGAAGTTAGCCCCGGCGTCATTTTCGACCCCCGATCCGTTATTCTGAGCATATCGGGACTCTTCGGCGGCCCCATCGTAGCTGCTATTGCAGCCGTCATCGCGGGAGGATATCGCATATTTCTCGGCGGGGGCGGTGTCTACGTTGGCGTAGCGGTTGTTATTGCCTCCGCCTGCATGGGTTTAGGCTATCGATACTGCGTTCAAAAAGGCTGGGCGAAGATCAAGCTGTCGCAGCTTTTGCTATTTGGCCTGTTAGTACATCTTGTTGAGATTCTGCTATTTACCCAGTTACCCGCGGCTGTTGTTGCTGCAGTAATGTCGACGGTTGCCGTGCCGCTCGTTCTCACTTTTACGCCGGCTACTGCCCTGTTGGGTATGTTGCTAAAAGATGTTGAAGATCGCCTTAAAACAGAGCATGCACTTAGAGAAAGTGAATTAAAGCTATCTCACCATCTTCATAACACGCCTCTAGCCGCCATAACATGGGATAGAGAATTCTATGTTACGCAATGGAATAAAACAGCCGAAAATATTTTTGGATACTCAGCTGATGAAGCAATAGGTAAGCATGCGGCAGATTTAATCCTGAAATCTGATTCGAAGGCAGCGGCTGAGGTTGATCAGGTGTTTAATGCACTATTGGGGCAAAAAGGTGGAGGGCGAAGCAATAATGATAATGTCACTAAAGATGGCAGAACGATTCATTGCGAGTGGTATAACACACCCATCCTGGGTGACGACGGAAAACTGATTGCGACAGCCTCTCTCTGCGAAGATGTAACAGTCCGAAAGCAATCAGAGCTGATTATCTGGGAGCAGGCACATTACGATCCACTCACTGGGTTAGCGAATCGTAAAATGGCGAGTGATAAGCTTGAACAGGCCATTAAAGTAGCTGATCGTGCGAATAAAAGTGTTGCTTTCTTATTCCTTGACCTTGATGGCTTCAAACATATCAATGACACACAGGGGCACGATTTTGGTGACACGCTTTTGGTTGAAGCGTCAAAGCGGTTATGCAGTCTTTTCCGCGAAACGGATACCCTTGCGCGATTTGGGGGCGACGAATTCGTCATTATTTTGGGTGGTCTGAGCAGTCCCGATAAAGTTGACCTGATTGCGAGCAAACTGGTTAAAGAAATGGCAGAACCCTTTAAGCTGGGACAAGAAACTGTTTATATTTCAGCAAGTGTGGGTATCACCATTTATCCACAAGATGCGTCTGATCCGATTGTAATACTGAGAAATGCAGACCAGGCAATGTATGCAGCAAAGAATAGCGGGGGTAATAGCTTCCAATATTTTACGCCGTGGATGCAACAGAGCGCTGTTTCTCGCATGGCATTGATCAGTGATTTGCGCAATGCTTTGCCCGACAATCAGTTCCAACTGTATTACCAGCCCATCGTAGACCTATTAAATGGCGATGTTTATAAAGCCGAGGCGCTTATACGCTGGCAGCATCCCGAAAGAGGTTTAATCGGGCCGGTTGAGTTTATTCCAATTGCAGAAGAAACAAAGCTGATCTTGGGTATCGGCGACTGGGTGTTCCGTGAAGCCAGCCGGCAGGTGGCGAGTTGGCGCGCCTTTTTTCGACCAGACTTCCAAATTAGTATTAATACCTCGCCGGTGCAATATAAAAGCGATGCTTTTAGTGCGAAAAATTGGCTTGAATACCTAAAAATGCTGGAGTTACCTGGAGATGCGATTGCGGTTGAAATTACAGAAGGAATATTGATGGAATCCGAAGCCAGTGTCGACAAGACATTATTCGATTTCCGAGATGCAAACATCCAGGTATCAATCGACGACTTTGGCACGGGATATTCATCACTATCGACTCTGAAAAAGTTCGATATTGACTACCTAAAGATTGATAAGTCATTTGTCGACAACTTAGAGCCCGATTCTAACGACTTGGCTTTGTGCGAAGCCATTATTGGTATGG
>DATBNH010000580.1:0-20682 GCA_036554405.1 Cellvibrionaceae bacterium
ATCTGGGCCTCCATCGAAAACGAAAGCCGCCGTCAGGAAGAGCATATCGAGCTGATCGCCTCGGAAAACTACACCAGCCCGCTGGTGATGGCCGCCCAGGGCACCAAGCTTACCAACAAGTATGCCGAGGGTTATCCGGGCAAACGCTACTACGGCGGTTGCGAGTATGTAGACCAGAGCGAAACTCTGGCCATTGAGCGCGCCAAACAGCTGTTCGGTGCCGATTACGCCAATGTGCAGCCGCACTCCGGCTCGCAAGCCAATACGGCGGTCTATGCCGCGCTCTGCGCCCCCGGTGATGCCATCTTGGGTATGAGTCTGGCCCACGGTGGCCATTTAACCCACGGTGCCAAGGTGAACTTCTCCGGTAAAATCTATAACTCGGTGCAGTACGGGCTGAATCCTGAAACTGGCCTGGTGGATTACGACGAAGTGGAGCGTTTGGCGGTAGAGCACAAGCCGAAAATGATTGTGGCCGGTTTCTCGGCTTATTCACAAATTATGGATTGGCAGCGCTTTCGCGATATCGCCGATAAAGTGGGCGCTTACTTACTGGTGGATATGGCCCACGTGGCAGGTCTGGTGGCGGCGGGCGTTTACCCAAGTCCGGTTAAGATTGCCGATGTGACTACCTCTACCACCCATAAAACCCTACGCGGCCCCCGCGGCGGTATTATTCTGGCCCGCGCCAATGAAGAGATTGAGAAAAAGCTCAACTCGGCGGTGTTTCCCGGTGGTCAGGGCGGCCCCTTGATGCATGTGATTGCCGCCAAAGCGGTGAGTTTTAAAGAGGCCATGAGCCCCGAGTACAAAACCTACCAACAGCAGGTGGTGAAAAACGCCAAGGCCATGGCCCGGGTGTTTATCGAGCGCGGTCTGGATGTAGTCTCTGGCGGCACTGAAAACCACCTGATGCTGGTGAGCCTGATTGGCAAGGAATATTCCGGTAAAGATGCCGATGAGGCGCTGGGCAACGCGAATATTACCGTTAATAAAAACTCCGTCCCCAATGATCCGCGCTCACCTTTCGTGACCAGCGGTTTACGTGTGGGCACCCCTGCCATCACTACGCGCGGTTTTGGCGAGCAAGAGTGTGTGGATCTGGCCGGTTGGATGTGTGATGTGCTGGATGCCTTGGAAGCCGGTTCTGCCGACGCGGTGATCGGAGCGGTTAAGCAAAAAGTGCTGGCAGTGTGCAAGCGCTTTCCAGTGTACGGCTAAATGGTTGGCGAATAAGTTTTTCGCTGAACTTCTAGCCCCTGAAAAATACCGGCTCGCTCTGCGAGCCGGGATTTTTTTAGTGCTTCCGAGATGTAGTTTGGCCAGTGAAAGCCCAGCCTGAGTGTTTTTCACATCACCTTTTGCGCCAGCCATTGCATACCCAGCGATATGGTTAAAATACCTGTACCGGCCACCAGGCTGGTAATCAAAGCATGACGCTGCCAAAGCTCTTCAGCACGGCTGCCAAAGCGGTGCACCAGCCACGCCAAACCATAATAACGAATGCCCCGCGCAATCAGCGCTGCCAGCACGAACAAGTAAATCGGGTAACCCGAAAGGCCGGCGGTAATCATGGCCACCTGGAAGGGTATGGGCAATATGCCCAGGGTCAGAATGGCAACAAACCCATGCTGATCAAAAAAGTTCTGAAATGACTCGTAGGCACTTTGCATGCCCATTGTATCAATAAACCAGGTGCCGGCGGATTGGTACAGCATCATGCCGATGCCATAACCTAGCACAGAGGCGAGCAAACAGCCGGCGGTGGTGACAGTGGCCAGTGTCCAAATACGGTGCTTATTGGCGGCCATCAGTGGAATCAGCACCACTTCTATGGGCACGGGGATAATAATGGTTTCCAGAAAGGACAGGGTGCCCAACAGCCAGAGCATATGTTGTGAGCGGCTGATGCGCGCAAACCACTGTTTGGCGCGCTTTGAAGCAAAGGCCATGGCTAACTCCTTTTACGATGAAGGCTTGACTCGGCGGTAGATGGCTTCCAGCAAACTGTAAAAACCAAAGGCCAACAGGCCTACGGCGACAAAGGCCAGCAGCCAAGGGCCGAAAGGTTGTTCACGCAGGGTACTGAATACCTCGGCCATACCGCCGGCTTGATCAGGGTCCACCTGGTAAGCGGCAATCAGAAAAAAGCTGCCGGTGATAATAAACACCAGGCCGCGTACGGCCAGGCCAAATCGACACAGGGGGTAGGCCCAGTACTGGGTGCGGGTGGGCATATCAAAATGGCAATCGAATTTGGTTTTCCAGCCTTTGATGCCATGCGCCAACCCGGCGCCGATTAAAATCAGCCCAGCGGCCCCCACGAGCCAGCGACCTAAAGGCAGGCCCATCAGCCAGTCGGCCACACCTTGGGAGCCGCCGCTTCCTTCTGAAGAACCGCCAAAGGTGAATATCATGCTGACGGCAAAGATGGCCAGCAAAGTGTGGGTAATGGCACTGGCCAGTAAGCTTGCCCGAATGGTTAGCGCTTTAGGGTCAGTGCCGTGTTGATCAGGGTCTTTAATAGCTTGGATACTACGCCACATAGCATATCCCAGCAGCCCCAGTGCTATGGCACCTAACAGGACGTTGCCCAAGGGCGCACCCAGTACCCATTGCAAGGCTCCGCGGCTACCCTCGGTTTGCCCGCCCTGGCCAAATACCGCCAGAGTCGCCAAGCCTCCCACCAGTACATACACAATACCGCGGGCGGTATATCCCATTCTGGCAAAAAAAGCGATGGCATCCTTGTGGTCGGGTGTTGTTGGTCGGTTAACCATATCAACGTCTCCGTAAATGCTGAGTGTTTGTTCATTTTCACTCAATGAATTTGATGCTGCATGGCTAGTGGTCATAGCCCTTCAGTTTTTTATTGCAGCAATTTTAATGCCGATGATTTTTATGGCAGGGGGGGGTTATGAGCCTTGCTTGTGTTTACTGTGCTTTAAGGTAAAGTCAAGTTAGCAGGCTGTTAGGCCGAGACAATGAAAGATGAGATCAACTTCCTATTAGCGAGCATGAAAATGAAAAATTTCCATAGGTTACCTTTATTTTTTGTACTTCTTGCGCTTTCAGTTTTTGTTTGGGGAGCACCGCCTTCTCCCCGCGAAGTGGTGAATCTGCGGATGGATGCATACAACAGTCACGATATTAGCGCCTTTATGGCTCTCTATGTGGATAATGTTACCGTCTATACCTATCCAGATATCGCCCTGGCGAGTGGGAAAGCCCATCTGGAATCCATTTTTGCGCCTGTGTTTGCAGAAGGAAGTATAAGTGTAAAAATTCTTTCACAAATGGAAAATGGCAACTATGTGATTAACGAAGAAGTTGTTAATTACGCGGGATCGAATAAAAAATATGTTTCCATTTACAAGGTGGAAGAAGGGTTTATTACCGAGGTTCGCTTTGTCAGGGAATGAAGTTCCTGATCCCTGCCAGTAGCGATAAATAATAACAGCAGTGGGAGTGGACGTATCGGTTTGTGGTGGTTAACATGGTCGATGGCCTGCGTGCAACGTGCATTAAAGCCAACGCACAGATGAGGCTTTTTGATCGCAATAGCTAAATCTTTTGGGCTTGTTTATTAACATAAAAAAATATTGGAGTGAAAAATGATTTTTTTTCGTCAAGGAATAGTAGTATTGATTGTTGGATTGGGGCTTGGTTGCATACAGGCACACGCGGAAGAAACAGAAGGAAAATTAAGTTTTAAGGAAGGCGCTCGTTTGGCAAAATCTGCAGGGGCGCTATGGGCACAGTCAAGAATCTGTCAGTTTGAGGTGGAGGGGTTTAAAAGCCAGTTTTTTTCATATATTGATAAGCAGGGATACAAAGAGAAGCAAATTAAAAAAATTGAAAAGACATTCGAAGATGTTTATCTGAAAGCCCTGTCTACCTCTATGTTTGATGCCGATAAGTCACGATGCCCCGAACATAAAGAGCGCTTTTATGAGATTCATTCGACCATCGGCGGATCTATACAGCCAGCCAGTCCATAGTCCAGCAGCCTGCTAGTGTAGGGGCAGGGCTAGTAGTCTGCCTGTGGCAGTGTTCTGGCTTGGCCCCTATTGGTTGCTGAATTGCACGAATGTTCATTAAAGCAATGACCCGGCAACGTGATAAATTGAGGGCGATTCCTGGTTAATTGATAATTTCATACTCCAACCGATAGTGATGTTGACCGTCGCTGCGCTCAATATGCAGCACTCCACTGATGCCCACCAGCTCGCCGGTGCCTGAATCGGGTACTACCTCCACACTAAGGCTTTCGCCATCAGGGCTCATCATTCCCGAGTGCTGTAATACAAAACTACCGTGTTTGCCTGCCAGAGAACCGGTGACCTGTTCAATAGCCACATAACCGGCCGATTGTGCTACCGGCGTGCGGGCGCTGAGCATTTCGCCTCGGCCGCTGGCGGCAAGATCGCCGCTGTAGGTTTTTTCTATACTCATGCGCCCCAGGGCCATGCCTTCGCTGCCCGGGTGGAAATTTTCAAGGGGGTTGAGATTAACGGTGAAATTGCCGGTGGCCAGCATGGATGGTGCTCCTGTAGCGTGAAGATAAAGTGGTAGTAACAGTATCAGGGTTATGAGGTGAACGGGTTTCATTTTACAGCGCCTGCGATGGTAAGAGCCAAGCGCTATACTGCTATTTTCTGTACCCATGGGCTTGTAAATATGCGACAGCAAGAGAATGCCACGGCCATTGCCCTGGGTGCCCGCGGCCTGATTAACCGCCAGGAGGCCGCTCGACAATTTCAGTTGGTGCGTCACCCGCCCAGTGCTGAGCTGGCGCATTGGGTCGCGCACTATTGGCAGGTGAGTTGGGACCTGCGCGGCCAGCCTGACTATATACAGCAAAACCTTCCCCACCCCAGCGTCCATTTGACCCTGCACAGCGATGGCTTTTGTGGTATCAGCGGGGTGATGAGCAAAAGTTTCCGCTACCGTTTAAGTGGGTGCGGTTGCGTGTTAGGAGTCAAGTTTCACCCGGCGGCTTTTAGTGCATTTTATGCAGAGTCCGCGCACACGCTTACCGACAAGCGTATCACTCTCGGGGAGCTGTGGGGGGAAGACGAGGTGCAGTTGCGCAAGTCTATTGCCGGAGCTACGCCTGCGGAGAATTGCATTCCCGAGCTTGGGGCTCTGCTGTCGCGCCGGGCGGGATCGCTAGCGGATGCTGCTAAACAGGTGCGTGAATGTGTGCAGTTTATCGCCAGTGAGCCAGAGCTTTGTTCGCTGCAAGCGCTGGCGGCTCGGGAAGGAGTTTCCGTGCGCAGCCTGCAGCGCTTGTTTCGTCAGTATCTGGGTGTGTCGCCTAAGTGGGTTATTGATCGCTATCGCATGATTGAAGCGGTGGAGGCTATCAATGCTGGCGGTAAGGTAGAGTTAACCGACTTGGCCTACCGCCTGGGGTATGCGGATCAGGCGCATTTCAGTAAGGCTTTTACCGCGCTGGTGGGCGTGCCCCCTTCGCGGGTATGATCCTGCCTGGGGCTGTCTGCTGTTACTACCGGGACGGAAAGGAGGAGTACCCTCAGGTTGAAGACGCGCCGTGAATACATATATCCCTGTACCCAAAGCACTCGCTACGCTCGCGGGGCAGGCTCTAGGCTCGGCAGGCGTGTCCCTTCGCCTGACGGTCTTCAGCCAGAGGGTACTCTTCCTTATGGACTTCTTAGTAGCTGTCAGTAGAGTGGCTCGAAACGCCCCGGTTAGAGACTCTGGTGCTTTAATTGCTTGATTTTTTGACCGAGTCTTTAATAAAGCGCGTTATCAAGCCGGGCTCCGCCCCGTTCACTTTTGCGCAACACTTATTGGGTGATAAGCACCATGATAAAGAACCAAAGGCCTGCACAACAACGTCCTTATGCTCTGTTGTGGTGCTTGTTGTTGGCAATGCTGACGAGCTCGCCCGTCCATGCCCAACATTCGGCTGAGCTGACTTATCTGGTCAGTGAAGTCGCCGCCGAGCCCTATCAAATTGTCACCGAGACCGGCGAGCAGACCGGGCTGGTCACCGAAATTATGCAGGCATTGCTGCTTGGTACAGAGGTGAGCTGGCAGGTTAAGGGTCATCCTTACCGCCGTGTGCAGCGTATGCTATTGGAAGATACCTACCCCGACTGGGTTTCCTATGGCGCTCAGTCCTGGTTAAAGCCGGAGATCTGGGCGCGAGTGGGGGTGATTGATCAGCCATTGTTCAGAGCAAGCTACCAATTGGTGACCCGAGCTGTTGATGGACTCGAAACCCCGGATGCCTTAGGTCAGCGACGTATTATTGTAATTCACGGCTACCGCTATGGCGGCAAGTTTAGTCAATGGATTGAAGCTCAGAAACACACGCTGGTTGGCGCACCATCGCACACTCACGCGCTGGCTATGTTGAGAATGGGGCGCGGCGATATGTATTTGGCCGAAGATATTCGCGTGCAGTGGGAAATAAACCGCGCCGGGCAGGGTAGTGACGATCTGGCAATACATGACTTTTCCCATATGATAGCCCCTATTGATATCCATATTATTTACCATCGGCAGCTGCCGCAGGTCCTTTTGCAGCATATGACACAACGACTTGAGGCGCTAGAGCATTCCGGTGAGCTGCGGTCTATCCGCACGCGTTATGGGGCGGCGGCATCGCTCGCACCTTAGGCTTGGCACTGATTAAAAGTTAACCTTGCATGTGCTCGACAAACTCCCTAGAATAGCCCGCCCTAACTGGCCCTGCCCGTAAAACGGTGCCGGGCTTCTCCTTGTCTCACCGGCTTGCTGGGAGGCTTAAACCCGTAAGGAGCTATAAATGCGTCATTACGAAGTTATTTTTATGGTCCACCCGGATCAGAGTGAACAAGTCCCGGGTATGATTGAGCGTTACAGTGGCATTGTTGCCAACGGTGGCGGTCAGATTCATCGCCTGGAAGACTGGGGTCGCCGTCAACTGGCTTACTCCATTAACAAAATCCACAAAGCGCACTATGTTCTGATGAACATCGAGTGTAGCGATGAAGCCCTGGAAGAGCTTTCTACCAACTTCCGCTTCAACGATGCTGTACTGCGCAACATGGTTATTCGTACCGACGAAGCTGTGACCGAAGAGTCTCCCATTGCCAAGGCCGATAAAGAAGGCCGTGAGCGCAAGCCGCGTGCACCTCGCACTGAGCGTCGTGAAGAATCTGACGATCTTGATGAAGATGAGTCTGATGATAGCGATGACGCTGAAGATGAAAACCTTGAACAAGAGAAGGGAGAATAATCATGGCTCGTTTTTTCCGTCGTCGTAAATTCTGCCGTTTTACCGCTGAGGGTACCAAACAGATCGATTATAAGGATCTGGAAACCCTGAAAGCCTATGTGAGTGAAACAGGCAAAATCGTACCTAGCCGTATTACCGGTACTAAAGCCAAGTATCAGCGTCAGCTGTCTACCGCTATCAAGCGCGCACGTTACCTGGCATTGCTGCCCTACACGGACAGCCACGAATAAGACTGACCTATGCGTGCCTTGGCTGAGTTTATTATGCGCGGCCGCACGCAGGCGGCAATTGTGGCCATTGTCGGTCACTGGGTGCCGCTGCTAACGCCCGCCGCTATCGGCTTGGTTACGCTCAGGCGCGGCCCTGCCGATGGACTTTGGGTGTTGATGTGGGGTTTGTTGCCAGCAATAGTGTTGTTGGCCATGTCCCAGCCCAGTGCGCTACTGGCCATTAATGGTGCCGTGTCGTTGTACCTAAGCGCGGTGTTGCTGCGTACTTCGGCCTCTTGGCGCCACACCCTGATGGGTTTGGTGGCCGTGAATACACTCGGGGCGCTGATACTGGCGCTATTGTTTCCCGAGTTATTGGGGGTGCTGGTGCAGCTGTGTGTCGAGGTGTTTGAACATCTGCAGGCACAGTCGCAACAATCGCTGGGGTTGCCGGTACCCGATGCCACTTTGGTGTTGGGGTTACTGGCAGCAATGACAGCAGCCAGCGGCATCGTTGGGCTGATAGTGGCGCGCTGGTGGCAGGCGCTGCTATACAATCCGGGTGGTTTTGCCGGAGAGTTCCGCGCCCTGAGGCTCGGGCCGGTGGAGGCTCTGGTGTGTGCGGCGGCTGTTGGCTACTGCTATGCGCAGCCGGTCAATTATGCCATGTGGCAGATTGTGTTTATGCTGCCGCTGCTGTTTGCTGGCATCGCTCTGGTGCACGATATAGCCGCCAGGCGCGGGGTGGGAACACCTTGGTTAGTGGTTTTTTATGTGGTGTTTGCATTGTTGCTGCAGCCCTTTATTACATTGTTGGTCGCTGTTGCCTTTGTTGATACATGGCTGAATATTCGCGGTCGAGTTAGCGCTAGAAGCTGAGATTGATCGCGTCAGATAATTGAAACTAGAGGATTACGAGATGGAAGTTATTCTGCTCGAGAAAGTAGGTAAGCTGGGCACCATTGGTGATAAGGTCACTGTAAAGTCCGGTTTTGGTCGTAACTTTTTGTTGCCTCAGGGCAAAGCTGTTGCCGCCACTGCAAACAATGTGGCTGACTTTGAAGCGCGCCGCGCCGAGCTTGAAGCCGCAGCCGATGCCAAAAAAGCCGAAGCCGAAGCACGCGCTGCCAAGCTGGCCGAGCTGACAGTTACCATCGCTGCCAATGCTGGCGACGAAGGTAAGCTGTTTGGTTCTATTGGTACCCGCGATATCGCCGATGCCATCACCGCCGCTGGCGTTGAAGTGGTAAAAGCTGAAGTGAAGCTGCCCCAGGGCGCCCTTCGCGAGATTGGCGAGTACGAAATCGACATCCAGGTTCACTCTGAAGTGACCCAGGCCGTCAAGCTCTCTGTTATTGCCGAATAAGTCTTCTGCTGCAACGGCGGCGGGCTGACAAACCGGTAAAAATCGGGCACTATCGACAACCTTGTGTGTTGTTGATGTGCCCTTTTTTTTGGGGCCGTAATGTGGATGTGTTATGCCGAGTGAAGTTTCTCCCCTGTACAACGAGGCGTCTGAAGAGCGCGCCAATTCGCGTCTGCCGTCATCTGTTGAGGCGGAGCAGGCGGTGTTGGGTGGGCTTATTCTCGACAATAGCCGCCTGGATGTGGTGCGCGAGCAGCTCTCGGATAGCGACTTTTACCGCGCCGATCACCAGTTAATCTTCCGGGTCATGGCCGAGCTGCAAGAACAGTCGCAGCCGTTGGATGCCATTACCCTGTCGGAAGCGCTGGACAGCCGTGGCGAGCTGGAGCGTGCCGGGGGCCTGTCGTATCTGGTGGAAATGGCCGCAAATACCCCAAGTGCCGCCAATATTGCCGCCTATGCGCGCATTGTGCGCGAGCGTTCTACCCTGCGTCAGTTAATCGCCGCTGCTGCCGAAATCAGCCAATCGAGTCTTAATCCCGCCGGGCTCGACTCCGATGACTTATTGCAACTGGCCGAAAAGCGCGTGGCACAAATTGCCGAGGACCGCCCCAAAGAAGGTGGTCTGCAGCTGGTGGATGGCCTGCTTAAAGCCACGGTACAGCGCATCGATGAGCTATTTCAATCGGGCGAGGATGTTACCGGCGTCAGCTCCGGGCTCACCGATCTTGACCAGCGTACCGCCGGTTGGCAAGACGGCGAGTTGATTGTCCTGGCGGCGCGGCCGTCTATGGGTAAAACCGCATTGGCACTTAACTTTGTTGAGGCCGCTATTTTTACCCAGACCAAACCGGTGCTGATATTCAGTATGGAAATGCCGTCCACGGCCCTGGTAATGCGGATGATGTCGTCGGTAGGGCGTATTGATCAGGGCCGTATGCGTAATGGGAGGCTCACCGAAGAAGATTGGCCGAAACTGTCGGCGGCGGTGAGCAAGCTCAAAGACAAGCCTTTGTTTATTGATGATACCCCGGGCTTAACACCCCAGGAGGTACGCGCCCGCACCCGCCGTATTGCTCGCGAGCGGGGCGATCCCGGGTTGATTATGATCGATTACCTGCAGCTGATGCAGGTGGCTGGCAGTAACGAGGGCCGCACCCAGGAGATTTCGGAAATATCCCGCTCGCTCAAGGGCCTGGCCAAGGAATTTAACTGCCCGGTTATCGCCCTGTCGCAGCTCAACCGTGGCGTGGAACAGCGCCCCAACAAACGCCCGATGAATTCAGACCTGCGTGAATCCGGCGCCATCGAGCAGGATGCCGATGTCATTTTGTTTATCTACCGCGATGAATACTACAACGAAGACAGCAAAGACAAGGGCATTTCAGAGCTGATTCTTGGCAAGCAGCGCAACGGCGAAATCGGTACGGTGCGGGCGGCCTTTATCGGCAAGTACACCCGCTTTGATAATCTCGCCCCCGAGTATTTCCAGCAAGACGACGGCTATTAACGAGCACCATGAAATCCCAGGCTCGCCTGCTCGAAAAGCTCTGCCAAGCCCTCCCTGAAGGTCGTCTTGAATGGATTGGGCTGCGCACCGAAAGACGTGGTGAGATACAGGTGGTCCATAGCGCCAGCGCAATACAAGGCCAGGGACTGGAGGGTGACCACCGCATGGGTAAAACCCCCGGCTCCGCTCGCCAAATTACACTGATCAGCCGTGAGTATATCGAGGCAATCTGCCGCCATACCGGTCACACCACTATCGACCCGGCGTTACTGCGTCGCAATCTGGTGATTTCGGGGATGAACATGAACCTGTTGCGTCATCAACGACTGCAAATTGGTGAAGCAGTGCTGGAAACCACCGCCCTCTGCCACCCCTGCTCCCGCATGAACGAGGCGCTGGGCCCTGGCGGCGCGGCAGCTATGTTTGGCTATGGTGGCCTCTGCGCCAGAATTTTGTACAGCGGCCGTATAGCGGTGGGGGATACGGTGGTGCGTTTGAGCACAGATTCCGAAATTGGTTAACTCCAAGCGTAAGATTCATTACCTTTTTGCTTTTATCTCGTGGTTTTCGGTTATCGTTTTTTTCTGCATTCAATCACTTTAAAGCAGTAGCCGGCACTTACCCTGTGCCAAACAAAACCTGCCATAAATGGTGGCGGGGTTATCAAACGTTTAGTCATAACAAACTAATTAATGCCTGACATAAAATCAGTGCTCCTTGAAAATCGCCTGTTACAGCTGAATTGAGCAATAAGGTTTTGGCCTTTTGAAGCACGAAAAGGAGAGCTTTTGAACCGTTTTATCGTAGTCAATAGCTTTGAGCGTGAATGGGTTTGCGAAGTTTTTTTCGCGAAGGGCCTGTTCAAGGCCGTCGGATTTGGCTAACAGCTGCAAATGCACTAAACGGTAGATTCCAACCAGGTCGTGCATGCGACCAATATAGTCGGCAGCGGCACCGGCGCTTTGTTGTTTTAGGGAAAGTTTGCCTGCCAAATTAAAAAGACTGGGAGGCATAACGGAGGGGGCGTGGGGATAGGGGGCGTGGCTTTCTGCCAGTGCGACGAATTGCGGCCCCTCGGCTTTAGCCAAATTCAAGGCTGGCTCAATAAAGTATTGATAGTAGTCATTAAGTGTCGCCTTGGGCTGGTAACTAACATAATGCAAGGCGGAAGCAAGCTGAGAGGGTGAATAGTACGCAAAGGCCGCTCTGCCGGAGTTGGCAGTCACTCTTAATTCTTCATAAAAGCTCTCGGAAATATCGCGCTCGCTTTCGGATAACGGAGTAAGTAATTTGGCGATAGCAGTGTGTTGCTCTGGTGAAGGAGTATGTGTACGCAAAAAATGTGACAAAAAGGCAAGGTCTCGGTGCAGCACAGCGTTGGCGACCATCTTGCTGAGAATGGACTGGCTCTGATTCAGTGCTAGTCGCCAAAAATGCATATCCTGAGTGAGTTGATCAAGAAAAGCGTCCTTGTCAGCGATATAGGCTTGAGACAGTGTTAAAAAGCCCGCTTTCATGACTAAATCAAAGTTGGGAAGGGGTGAGTCCCACACCATAAAAGGCGGTTCGAGAAAATAATCGGAGGTAAGCAGCTCACGATAGCGCTCGAGTGTAAGAGTTGTTCGTGGAGGCAGGGGCCCCAGGCTTGAAACCTGTTGAATCAATTGCTCGAAACACTCGGGTTTCTCTCGGAACTGGCAATCTAAACCAGAGTAGTCGCCCAGCCAATGTGCGTCTTCAGGGTGGAGGCTGATTAAGCTCTGCAATTGTAGGCTTAACTCTGGAGATGGGGATTTACGTTGTGTTGCTGCTAGCTTTAGGACCTTTTGCGCGCGCTGATCGAGGGTTTCATCTTGGCTGGCGGAAAAGCCGTACAGCAGGACAAAGCCATTGCTCTCTGGATACCATTCTCGCTCGGTTTCTATGGCTTCAAGGATTTGCGGTGTGAGCGCCTCATCAAAGACAGAAAGATTGGCGCCAGTGATCATTATAACTGGGCTCACCAAAATGATTAGCGTGATAGTTAATATGTTCTTAAGCTTCATCCTCAACCCCTATAATTTGTGTAAGAGAGCTTTCAGCATGATTGATCGAGCATGAATTGACCTGAAGATTTCGTCGGGAAAGGATTTGCTCAGCTTTTCCTCACATGGTTGCCGCGGACTGCTGGTAAACTTATAACTATGAATATGCTTCCCACCACTCTTTATTGTCAAGATCTCGTCATTGACCTGCAAGCCGGCTGGATCCAGGGCAGGCAAGATCAGGCGCGAGTCGGCCCGGTAAATTTGAGGGTTTTGACTGTGCTGCTGGCTTCGCAGGGAGATCTGGTAACGCGAGCGCGATTATTTGAAGATGTATGGCCAAATCAAGAAATCAGTGATGAGGCCCTCACCCGGGCGATTTCTGATATTCGATCGATATTTAAACGGCTGTCCAGCAATGACCTATACATCGAGACCGTGCCTAAAAAAGGGTATAGATGGATTCCCAGGATTGATACAGACAATCCCCACCCAGAAGGCTCTGGTCCCGAAGACTATTCTGCTGCCTTCAATGAAAGAACGAAGAGGGGATTCCCCTGGATGAGCCTCAAATGGTTGCTTTTACTGGCGGCGACGATTCTGGGGTTGTTGAGCTTTTCCGTATGGAGTATTTCAGCGATGCTCACCAGACCTTCAGCAAATTTGGCTATATTGGCGCCAGTTTCTCAATCCAGCCAGCTGGCAGATGGCTATCACGAGGCGCTATTAGCCCGCTTTATCGACGGCCCCGAAGTCAACGTACTCGCCGAAAGTGCCATTAAAGACTTTAGTGGCAATGTTTACCCTTCTCTGTATCATCAGTATGGCACGCGTTGGATTGTGGAATCACAGATACGGCCGCTTACTGAAGATGTTACTGTGATCACCAGTTTGGTTGATGCTCGAAGCGGTTTTGTCGTGTACCGCCAGGTAAATACTCACCCTCAAACTTCAAGTTGGCTGTCGCAGGAAGCCAACGGCTTTTATGTGGACATAGCGTCCTGGTTAGCCCACTAGGGTGATTAAGTTTAGCTTGGGCGACACACCCTAAATCACTAAATATACCGGGCATCTGGGTGTATTCGGTGCACATTTGAGAGCATTTGTCGCACTATTTGGGTAATTGTGCAGAATCTGGACGTTATTCTCCTGATAAATGGCCATAATTTTGTGCGTTAGACTCGTGTTGTCGCATCGGTAATACTTGTCGGCGCTGTGCGGGCGGAGGTGTGCGCTCAGGCAATTGTGGGGCGGGGGCCATAGCATGACCAAATACCTCTGCTCCTGCATGAACCCGGCGGCGCAGCCACCATGTTTGACTCTACGCCAGAATTTTGTACAGCGGCTTATAGCGGTGGGGGATACGGTGGTGCGTTTGCCCATCGAGTCTGAGCCCCAATAGTCTTCAGGTCTTCCAGGGGACCGCTGAAAGACTATGGGTGGTGTCTCGGCAACTGCTCCTGCGTTGCTCTATCTCCTGCGTCCATGCAGTCGTGCGCGAATCCAAAACGTTCAGCCCGTAAGACACTTTTTGCAGGGAAAGGCTCTGGGTTTGTCTGCCCGGAGTTAAACAAGCTCATCCGCAAAGTGGCCTCAAAGGTCAAGCCCGGCATTCTGCGATGAAAATGGATGCTTTTATTATTTATTGCAGTAGTCCTCTATCATTCATCGTAGCCATCTTCACCAGCAAGCCTTCATCAAAACGATCACTTGGGCGCGGAATCGTCCGGATTTTCTGAGCTGCCGATTTATATGCGCATATGGCGTAATCAGGGAAAAGCGCGCATCAGCAAGGTTCGCCGACAGGATCTGAATAGTTACTGTAGCGGAATTGACAACCTCGCAAAAAACAACGGCAGTCAGTCTGCTTCTCGGATCGCCTGTGCGCGTGTCCGAACACTATCCGGTTCTCTCCCGCGTGGCTGGCAGGTTTATCAAGACGCTCTGGTATTGATTTTTTAACGGATTCTCGATTATTGAAAGCTGAAACTTTTTCAGGTGGGTATGTATAAATTTCAACGGTTGACTGCGTACACTAAAAATTCACTCTGCAAAAAGTAATTTGACGTCTATTGAAACAATAAAGGCAACTCAATTCACGTAAGTGATTATGCCAATCCATGCCAGCTTAATATTTGAGTGGTAAAAATTACATGATTTTTTGATTTTAAAGTAATACTTAAAAAAATACTGAAAAAATTAACATATGAGGTGTGAAGCGCATCACTTAATAGATTTAATTGCTTGTTTTTTCGTTAAAGAAAAACGGAATAATCTGGCATGGCTTATGCTCTATTGGAAGCGAAGGCGTAGATTTTCTACTCCACTTTTTTTCAAACTACCTACGAGGTGATTAACATGAAAAAGTTATCTGTACTTACCCTTTCTTTACTGTTTTCTTTGGGTTCGTTTTCGGCAATGGCTAACGACGCTGACTTTGATCGGTTAGACGTTAATGGCGACGGCTCCATCGATAAACAAGAAGCGCAAAGTGCCGGAATTAGTGATCGCGAAATCCGCGAACTGGATAGCAATGGTGATGGAAAGCTTTCCAAGTCCGAAATGAAAGAAAGAACAGGTCGTGGCACTAGTACTGATAGCGACACCAGCGACGATAGTTGGCAGTAAGCAATAGCCACCATTACCAGCACAGCCAAATGGCGAGGCGCATAAGCGTCTTGCCATTTAGTGCATATGGCATTCAATTGATTTATGAATAAAATTGGCGAATTAATTTAATGTCGTATAGTGGAATTCTCTGTAGAGAAAAAATTCCCTGTATTTTACTTTTTCTGTTTTTTTGTGGCGTGAATATTTAAACCTTTTATGGGTTTTCTAAGCCGATTAAAATGGCTATGCAGTCGTGAGGGAGTTCAATTATTAAGTTTCTCTGAACGACACCGGGTTGGTATTTTCTCTGCTGGGTATTTTTACTCTTGTCACGGTGTAATTTTCCTGGCCGACCCACAAGCAGTGTTGTGCATTTGTTGTCGGCCATTGAGGTATAACGTCTTTCAGAAATTATTCATCGCTCTGCAGGAGTCCCTCTGGGGGCTCTACATTTTGAAATTCTTGCATAAATATTCCCCACGACACCATAAACAGCGCGGCTATAATAGGCCCGATCACAAAGCCATGGGCTCCGAATAAAGCCAGCCCGCCAATGGTGGATAAGAGCACAATATAATCTGGCATTCGAGTGTCTCTGCCCACCAGTATGGGGCGCAGAAAATTATCCACCAAGCCAATGACTGCCACCCCATAAATAATCAAAGAAAATCCTTGCCAGATATCGCCGGTCAGTAACATGTAAATGGCTACCGGCCCCCATATCAATCCCGAGCCGATGATGGGTATCAGTGAGAGTATTGTCATTACTACGCCCCACAATAATGCGGCTGGAATACCTAAAAACCAGAATGCGAGACCACCCAGAGTGCCTTGAATAATACCGATCACAAGATTGCCTTTAATGGTGGCACGGGTGACTTCGGCAAATTTATCGAATAGTAGTCGTTCTTTATCATTGCCCAAGGGGAGCGCTTTCATAAGCCCGGTAATAATGCCTTTGCCGTCCCGAAGCAGGAAGAACATAACGTACAGCATAATGCCGGTAAAGATAAAAAGCGAAAAAACACTTCGCCCCAAACTCCATGTGCCTTGCGCCAGAAGCTTTCCTCCAGAGGAGGCGGAATCGCTGATTTTCTCTCGCATGCTGTTAGCATCAAGGTTCTGCTGTTCCAGCCAGCTTCCGATAAGTGGTACCTTATTGAAAATGTTGTCCACCTGTTGCTGCAGGTTAAAGTCGTCTTGCTCAAATTTTTGGTAGACATCTACCGCTTGGTTGACGGCGGAATTTATAGTAAAGGTTATGGGGATGACAACAATAACGATGCACAGCAGCAGAGTAATAGCGGCCGCCATATTGGGCCATTGCGGCATTTTTTTATACAGTTTGGTGTATATCGGATAAAAAACTATGGTAATAGCCAGGGCCCAGAAAACTGCGGAAAAAAAAGGCGTCAGTATCCATACAAACAGTGCCGAGACAACTAACAGCAGGCCAAAAAAAAATCGTTTTTCCATTGGGTTGGTCATGCTTTTCTCCTGAGCTGGTTGATGCAGCAGATCACTCAGAAGAAGTATAAACACGATAGGTTGCAAAAAACCACCCATCGCGTATCAGTTCGTCAACTGCCATCCTTGGCTTGTATTTCGAGGTGTTTACATGAATCGGTAGGCTTTATGTTAGTGAACAGTAACCTCCACTAAAGCGCGATCAAAATTGCCCTGGCCATCGCTGACCCAGTAGTGAAAACGGTCTGTGCCCCTAAATCCAAAATAGGGGCGATAGGTAATACTGCTACCGTTGTTAAAAACTTGCCCATAAAGCGGTGCTACTATCCCGTTGATGCGTAAGGTGTCATTTTCCGGGTCGCTGTCGTTATTTAACACCTGAATTCTCACCTCGGTATTGCTCGGCGTGCTGGCGCTGTTATCTTGTGCCTGGGGGGGCTGATTATCCAGGTCAATCAGGCCCAGATAGCGGGCATCGCGCCAGGCGTGAAATTGATTGCCCAGTCTCTCCTCTACATCCGGCCCCAGCCGGGTTTTTAGGCTGCGCAGGTGAATGTCGCCGGTGGCGCGATCGCTGAAGTATTCCTCGATCACCGCATAGGCCACATCGTCGCTGGTGCGGTAATAGCCCTTTTGGCTCACCAGGGCGATCATATCCTGACTGCCAATACCCAAATGATCATTTCCTGCGGGCAGCGGCGAGGTACCAATACTGTCGGTCTTGGTACCATAAAACCCGATGCTGGTTCCCGCAACGGTAGCCGGGTTCAAGTATTCAAAAGCGTTGTCGGTATCGTTTTGCAGTAATTCAATGGTAAAACGGTTGGGTACCAAATCGCTTGAGGGAATAATCAGGTCTGTGTCATCCCGTTCTTCATAGGGTGTGCTAACGGCAATCATCTCGCCGCCAATCACTACAAACTGATCGACACCGGTATTGTTACCACTGGTGTGGTCTTTGTGAAGGCCAATACCCACTGGGAAATTTTCGATCCGCGAATCGCGCACCACCATATCGGTGGTGTTGGTGCCAAATTCAATACCAAATGCCGGGCTGCGAAAAGGCTCGGGAGTGTTCCCAATCAAGTCAAAATCACGCAACAGGTAATGTGCGGTATATTCAATAGCCGCCCCCGCCCTGACCTCCCAGGCGGTAAAGTTGCTCATTACCGTGTAAATATCGTGGTCTTGGTCGGGGTTGGCTTTAACCACATAGACGCCCACGGTGCTGGCAAAAGCCTCGTTATCGTGAAAATGCCGAATGGGTACATCATCGGCACCTACCGTACCGCTGAGGCCAAGTGCCTCTGGCAGCATAAACAAATTGGGAGGCATGCCAATCATGGTACCGCTATGGTCGCGGTGAAAATAGGTAAAGCCCCGGTTCACACTGGCGGCAATATTGCCGATACTGGCTACCATACGCCCCTGAAACCAAAAGCCGTCGCCACTGCGAGCGATGTCAAAGCTGAAGATGTCATTGTTGTTCTTGGGGTTAAACGCCCCGCTTACGCCTTCGGCTTTGATGGCGAAATTATCAGTCCAGGCCCCTGTTTCGTTCCCGGTTTCGGCCACAAAACCGGCGCCAAAGGTATTGAAACTCACGTTTTGGTGCAGCATGGCATGGCTGTCGTGGTGCACATACCCCCAGCCCGGCGAGCCAAACACGGCGTTACCGATGGCCATAGCCGGATTGCGCTGATTGCTGGTGCCGCTGCGGTGAAAGTGAAAACTGTAACGGCCACGCACATTGCTATTGGCATGGGCCGTGGACAGGTCGGTAGCCTCCATATTGGTGCGCGATTTATCGGTGCGGCCCAGTTCAAAAAACTCGGCGTAGCGCACGTCCACTTTGTCGCTGTGCATAAACATGACATGGCCACGGCGATGTGGCGGAAGGGTGTCGGCATTCTCGCTGGCGATCACCACATTGCGGCTAAAGTTGCCCACGCTGACTTTGAGGTCTGTTCTGGGGCTGATGTGATTGTGATTCAGAGGGCGATCCAGAGTCACCTGCCTGCCGCTGATAGCGGCGATGGTGCGCACCTCATCTTGGGTGCCGTGGTAGCGCACATCGCGAATACTGTTGTCCCACTTCCAGCCAGAGAACCGACTGCCGGCAATCACCAGGGTATCACCCACCCGCCAGTTGCTGGGGGATCGACTCATTTGCAAGGTGATATCACCCGCGCGAGGATCCACGGCGACTTTGCCGTGAGCGGTTTTGGTGGCGCCGTGAATCTGGGTGGTGCCGTGAAGAATAAGCCCGCGACTGAGCAGCAGCGGATCCCAGTCCACATCGATATCGCCATTGTCAGCAATTATGATTTCTACCTTGGCGGCATTGCTGACCGGATTGTTTTCGCTGCCAATAATCAGGCTGCCGCGCGGATCCACGGCTAAGGTGTCGACAATCATGCGGCTGCTGGTATTGCTGGCAAACACTAGGCTGCCATCAACTCGCACAGTATGCAGACGGCTGTCATCCACCTGGTTGTATACAACCTCAATATCACTGGGAATAACCACGCGAGCGTTGTCACCTGGTACCGAGAGGTTGTGCCAGGTATTCGGGTTGCACCAGTCGCCATCATTGACAGCGGCATGGGTGGCTTCTTCATAGGCTACCAGGTCCAGAAATGCCGCGTGTTCAGCCATCATCGAGGCATGGTTATGGTGTGTGCCGGCATTATTCATCACGGGCATATCGACCACGGTGCCATTGCCCAGAGGAGCACAACTGGCGCCACTGACTACCGGAGGAGCTTCGCTGCTACTGGAGATGCTGACCGCACTGGAAGAAGAAATGCTGCTGCTTGAGCTTGAAGAAACGCTGCTGTTGGTCAAGCTGGAAGAGATGCTGCTGGTTAAGCTGGAGGAGGCACTGCTGATCAGGCTGGTGGATGAATTGCTGCTGGGACTAACCGCGGCCTCGGAGCTACTGGAGGAGCTTTCAGCGTCACTGGCAGAGGAAGTAATCACCTCTCTGGCTGAGGACGTAATTACCTCAACAGACGCTGCGCTGCTGGCGTCGTTGACCGTTGCCTCACTGCTGTTATGGGTAACGGCGGTGCTACTGACTGTGTTTGTCGCGACGGCGTTCCCGGTTTCTGGGTCACTTTCGCTGACGCAGGCGCTCAGCAATATTATTGGTAGCCCAAGGGTATACAGCGTTCTAAACATAGCTTAATCCTTTAGATTGGTCGTCGACAGCAATTTTGGCCTGGAATGATTTTTTTGTGACATGGTAGCGCTACCATAGATGTTACCCTCTTTCCATCAACATTGCTGAGAACCAAGACCCAGTTTTGGCAAGTTTCAAGTGCCACAGGGTGTGCTAAAAATGTACATGTTACCCGCAAGCGTGTATCATCGCGCGCCCTAACCGGGGAGTTTGGTAACAGTCGGGGTTTAGGCTGATGCAGGTATTTCATCATATTCGTTCGCTGCGCGAAGCGCTTGCCAAGGCCCGCGGCGAGGGTCAGCGCATAGGTCTGGTGCCCACCATGGGCAATTTGCACGATGCCCATATTGCGCTGGTACGCCAGGCGCAGTCGAGCTGCGATCTGGTGGTGGCCAGTATTTTTGTCAATCGCCTGCAATTTGGCCTCAATGAAGACTGGGACAAGTACCCACGCACCCTTGCGGCAGATACGGCAAAGCTACAAGCGGCGGGCTGCGATATTCTGTTCTGCCCGGAAGAGACCGAGATGTACCCCAACGGCATGGATGAACAAACTCGCGTGATTGTGCCGTCCATGACCGATGTGCTCTGCGGCGCCAGCCGTCCGGGGCACTTTGAGGGCGTTACCACCGTGGTGAGCAAGTTTTTTAATATTGTGCAGCCAGATGAAGCTGTGTTTGGTATTAAAGATTTTCAGCAGCTTGCGGTTATCCGCCGCATGGTGGAAGATCTGTGTATACCCGTACAAATCAGTGCCGGGGAGATTTACCGCGAACCCGATGGGCTGGCGCTGAGCTCGCGCAACAGTTTTATTAGCGCGGTAGAAAGACCCCGGGTGAATGTGCTCTATGAAACATTATGCTGGCTGCGCGATCAGATAGCTGAGGGCAATCGCGAGTTTTTAGCGCTGGCGCAAAGTGGCTCTGAACGCATAGAGCAGGCGGGATTTCGGGTGGACTACTTGCAAGTGTGCAACAGCCGCACATTACTGCCCGCCGCCCATGATGACACCGAATTAACCATACTGGGCGCCCTGTATACCGAGGGCGCCCGGCTG
>DATBNH010000609.1:0-7351 GCA_036554405.1 Cellvibrionaceae bacterium
TAAGGTGAGATCCTCACCGCTCTTACCGCGACAGTCCTTGCCGCTGCCGGACTCACCACTCTGAGCGCGAAAACGGCGCTGATAGCGGTAATCTACCAGAGTATTGAGGTTTTCATCGGCTTGAATAAATATACTGCCGCCGTCGCCGCCGTCGCCGCCGTCAGGGCCGCCTTTGGCGATAAATTTTTCACGGCGAAAGCTTAAACAGCCACTGCCACCATTGCCGGCCTCGACCACTATGGGGGCCTCATCTACGAATTTCACGCTTGCTCTCCCCTCTGGGATTCAGTTGCTGACAGTGTAACAAACAAAAAGAGCCCTATCGCACGGCTGGCGGTAGGGCTCTTCAGGTTGCAGCCGAAGCTGCCTGCCAAAATCGTTTCTTAAGCGCTTAGAACGCTGACGAAACGACGGTTGTTGGCGCCTTTTACTTCAAACTTGATTTCACCATCTGCCTTGGCGAACAAGGTGTGGTCTTTGCCGATACCCACGTTCACACCAGGGTGAAACTGGGTGCCGCGCTGACGCACAATAATGCTGCCAGCTGATACTGATTCGCCACCGAAACGCTTAACGCCAAGACGTTTACTTTCCGAGTCGCGACCGTTGCGGGTACTACCGCCTGCTTTTTTATGAGCCATGAGTAAACTCCTGCTTAACCTTTGATTGCGGTGATTTTAACTTCAGTAAACCACTGACGGTGGCCCTGACGCTTCATTGAGTGCTTGCGGCGACGAAACTTGATGATTTTCACCTTGTCTCCGCGACCGTGGCTGATCACCTCGGCAGTGACCTTAGCACCTTTAACAATGGGCGCGCCGATCTTGACTTCAGTACCATTAGCTACCAGGTAAACCTTGTCAAAATCAATTTTTTCGCCGGTGGCGACTTCAATTTTTTCAAGCTTCAGGGTTTCGCCTTCCACTACACGATGTTGCTTGCCACCGCTTTCAATAATTGCGTACATACTTGCTCCAACTTTGCTTGGACGGCACGAAGTAACGGACCCAGGCCACGTATTTCGAACACTTGCGCCGTATCAACAGATTCAGGGGCCGCGATTCTATGCGAAAGCGCCCCTCCGTGCAAGCTTTTATAAGCCTTTTCAGAGCGCCTGCGCCCTTGGTTAAAGCGGGCTCTACCTCTATAATGCCCGGTCTTTCAACACAACCACTCCGATCAGGGATACAGGCCCCACACCATGCAAGAGCATTATCATCACGCCGACGTCGAAGCCAAGGCCCAGCGCTATTGGGACGAACACCAGAGTTTTGCTGTTAGGGAAGACACCAGCCGCGAAAAGTTCTACTGCCTGGCCATGTTTCCCTACCCCAGTGGCAAACTGCATATGGGGCATGTGCGCAACTATACTATCTCCGATGTGATCGCCCGCTACCAGCGTATGCAGGGCAAGAATGTGCTGCACCCTATGGGCTGGGATGCATTTGGCCTGCCCGCCGAGAACGCGGCTATCAACAATAATACCGCGCCGGCCAAGTGGACCTACGCCAACATTGAGTATATGAAAGGTCAGCTTGCGCAGCTGGGTTTTGGTTTTGACTGGTCGCGAGAGCTGGCCACCTGCAAAAGTGACTACTATCGTTGGGAGCAATGGTTCTTTACCCGTCTCTACGAAAAAGGCCTGGTCTATAAAAAGATGGCCACGGTTAACTGGGACCCGGTCGATCAGACCGTACTGGCCAATGAACAGGTGATTGATGGTCGCGGCTGGCGCTCCGGCTCGCTTGTAGAGCGCAAGGCTATTCCCCAGTGGTTTATCAAAATTACCGATTACGCCGAAGAGCTGCTCCATGATCTGGACAAGTTGCCGCACTGGCCCGAGCAGGTCAAAACCATGCAGCGCAACTGGATTGGCAAGAGCCAGGGCGTGCAGATACGCTTTGATCTGGCAAAAAAAGCCGGCCAGTACACTGCCTTTGATGTCTACACTACCCGTCCCGACACGCTGATGGGTGTCACCTATGTCAGCCTCGCCGCCGAGCACCCTATTACCGCGCATCTGGCCGAGTCGAATCCTGCACTGGCGGCATTTGTCGCCGAATGTAAAACCCAATCGGTGGCCGAGGCCGATATGGCAGCCATGGCTAAAAAGGGCATGGATACCGGCATCAAGGCCCTGCACCCCATCACTGGCGAAGAAGTACCCGTGTGGGTGGCCAACTATGTGTTGATGGATTACGGCTCCGGCGCCGTGATGGCGGTTCCCGCTCACGATGAGCGCGACTATGAATTTGCCCGCCAGTATCAACTGCCCGTGACCCAGGTGATAGCACCGACCCAAGGCGAGCCCTGCGATATTAATAAGGCAGCCTTTGTCAGCAAAGGCGTGCTGATCAATTCCGGCGAGTTTGATGGCCTGGATTTTAACGCCGCCTTTGATGCCATTGCACAAACCCTCAAGGCCGCCGGTCGCGGCGAGGTTAAGATCAACTACCGCCTGCGCGACTGGGGTGTCTCCCGCCAGCGCTATTGGGGCACCCCTATTCCCATGTTCAATCTGCCCGAAGGTGGCGAGATTCCCGTGCCCGCCCACAAACTGCCGGTGCTCTTGCCCGAAGATGTAATCATGGACGGTGTGCAATCGCCCATCAAGGCCGACCCCGAGTGGCGCCAGGACGAACTGGACGGCAAACCGGTGGAGCGCGAAACCGATACCTTTGACACCTTTATGGAGTCTTCTTGGTATTACGCCCGCTATACCTGCCCCAATTTCGCCGAAGGCATGCTCGATAAAGACGCCGCCAACTACTGGCTGCCGGTGGATCAGTACGTGGGCGGTATTGAACACGCCATCTTGCATCTTTTATACGCACGTTTTTTCCACAAGCTGATGCGCGATGAAGGCTTGGTAGATTGTGATGAGCCTTTCGAGCGCTTGTTGTGCCAAGGCATGGTGCTCAAAGACGGCACCAAAATGAGCAAATCCAAGGGCAACACCGTGGACCCTGCCGAGCTGATTGAGCAATACGGTGCCGACACCGTGCGGCTGTTTTCCATGTTCGCAGCGCCGCCAGAGCAGAGCATGGAGTGGAGCGACTCGGGTGTAGAGGGCGCCAACCGCTTTTTGCGACGCCTGTGGAAAACGGTTCACGCGCACCTGGCGGCGGGCACTCCAGACAAACTCGACGCCGATAACCTCGATGATGCAGGCCGCGATCTGCGCCGTAAAACCCATGAGACACTGGCCAAGGTAGCCGATGATTACGGCCGCCGCCAAACGTTTAATACCGCCATTGCTGCGGTGATGGAGCTGATGAACGATGTCGGTAAACTCACCGATCGCGCCACAGCCGAAGGCCTCGCGGTAGAGCGTGAAGCGCTGGAAGCTGCGGTGCTGATGCTGGCCCCCATCGTGCCGCATATCAGCCACGAGCTGTGGCAATCGCTGGGTCACAGTAATCTGGTACTGGATGTGCCCTTCCCCACGGTGGACGAGTCAGCACTCAAGCGTTCCACCATCGAGGTGGTTATTCAGGTCAACGGCAAGGTGCGCGACAAAATTCAGGCCCCGGTAGATACCGACCGCGAGCAGATGCAAGCACTGGCACTGGCGCAACCCAATATTCAGCGCTATCTGGAGGGCATTAACTTGCGCAAGGTCATTGTCATACCCAACAAACTGGTCAATATTGTTGCCAACTAACAGGAAACTGCGATGATCATGCGAGCACTGGTACTGATTGCCATTTTTGCCACAAGTGCCTGTGGCTGGCATTTGCGTGGCCAACTGCTGCCGCCGCCGACGATCGACAGCCTGCACATCACCTCTACAGCCCAGCACACAGATCTATTGCAGCAACTGGCCATGCAGCTCGACAACCAGGGGGTTGCGGTGGTCGATGACAACGCCTTGAGCAACTACACCCTGGCACTTGGAGAGGAAACTCTGCGCCGCCGCACCGTAGGCGTTGGCAGCGATGCCCTGGCGGCAGCCTATGAACTGACGTTGACGGTTGAATACCAATTGCTTAACGCCACTGATTTATTAGGGTTGGGGGAGCCGCTGTCGGCCAGCGTTTCCCGCTCTTACAATTATACCGATAACGACCCGGGGGCCGCCGCTCAGGAAGAGCGCCTGCTAAGCCATGAAATGCGCCAGGAACTGGTACAACAACTGTTGCGCCGTATATTTGTACTGATCGACCAACACCAGCAAAACCATGACCAAGCTGCGCCCTGAACAGCTCTCGCGCTCGCTGACAGAGCCATTGCCGGCAATAGTGCTGATCAGTGGCGATGAGCCCCTACTGGTGCAAGAAGCGACCGATGCCGTGCGTAAAGCGGCTCAAACCCAAGGCTTTGCCGAACGCGATCTGTATCACGCCGACGCCAGCTTTGACTGGGGCCAGATTGCCAGCGCGGGCAATAGCTTGTCGCTGTTTGCCGACAAAAAAATTATCGAGTTGCGCTTGCCCAGTGGTAAACCCGGCGATAAGGGCTCCCGTGCACTGATCGAGGCCGCCGCCCTCCCTGCCGAGGACAATCTGCTGTTGATTATCTGCGGCAAACTGGAAAAAACAGCGCTTAATAGCAAGTGGTATAAAGCCGTCGAGGCCGCTGGGATACATGTAGCGGTGTGGCCGGTGGAGCCGGCACAACTGCCTCGCTGGATCGGCACGCGGCTTAAACAGGCGGGCCTTCGCGCCGACAATAGCGCTATAGACCTGTTGGCCTCGCGTATTGAAGGCAACCTGTTGGCTGCCGCCCAGGAAATTGAAAAACTGAAATTACTCAGCCCGGACGGCAACGTCAGTGCCGAACTGATGGCCTCGGCTGTGGCCGATAGCGCCCGTTACGATGTCTTTGGTTTAACCGACAAGGCCCTGGCCGGCGATGCCCGCGGGGCTATCAAAAGCTTACACGGACTGAAATCCGAGGGCACCGATGCTATGGCTATTTTGTGGGCGCTAACCCGCGAAATCCGCCAGCTGCTTCAGGCGGCAACAGCCATGGCACAAGGCAAATCCCCGGACGCGGCAATGAAACAAGCCGGCATCTGGCCCAAGCGCCAAGCCTTGGCGCGCGCTGCCCTACAGCGCCTAAAACCCGCCCATCTGCAACAACTCTTGCGACAGGCGGGCGGCATTGATAGAGCGATCAAAGGTATGCGCAACGCCGAGGCCTGGGACGACCTGCTCGATCTGGTACTCAATCTTGCCGGAGTGGTGAGCTTGACGCCCGCCAATGTCCGCCTCGGCCTTAAACTCTAACCGATTGCAGAGTGATTTTATGAAAAAAATGCTGTTCATTGGCGCTTTTTGCGGCGCACTGTTAGTAACCGGTTTCAGCCACGGGGCTGATTATGCATCAACCCAGCCGGTGCCACGCACCCAACAATTTGAATGGATGAGCTTATCTGGCTGGTACCAAAAACATACCGACGACGTGCGCGCTGCCGAAGCGGGCCAGGCACAGGTAGTGTTGCTGGGCGACTCCATTACCGACGGTTGGGACAACAACATCTGGAAACAACAGTTGGCACCGCTCGGGGCCGTTAACTTTGGTATTGGCGGAGATTTGACACAAAATCTGCTTTGGCGGCTGGATAACGGCGCCATAGAGCAGCTCGATCCTAAAGTGGTGGTGATATTGATCGGGGTCAATAACTTTCTGCATCAAGACGCCTCTGCCGCCGAAGCCTTTGCCGGTGTCAAAGCGGTCGTTGAGCGCGCCCTGGCAGGCTACAGTAATGCCTACATTCTGCTGCAAGGCATTTTCCCCTATGAGGCGTCCGCCAATCACCCCAATCGCCAACGAGTGATTGAAACCAATGCGCTAATCGCCAAACTGGCAGAGCATCCGCGTGTGCATTTCCACGATTTTGGCCCACTGCTGCTGGAGGACAACGGCGCTATTAATCCCGCGATAATGGGGGATTACTTGCACCCAACCGCCAGCGGTTATCAACGCTGGGCCGACGCGCTACTGCCGGTTATCCAGTCACTGCTGAAGCTTTAGCATGCGCTGCATACTGGTTCTGCTATGCTCGGGACTGTTCGCCTGCGGTTTGGCAGCCGATATTCCCAGCGATCATAATACCTATACCCGTGCGGCCGAGACTCCACTGCGCATCACTGGACGCACTGATACCCATACCGATGGCAGTATCAGCTTTGGCTACCCGGCAGTCAGTCTTGAACTGATCATCAGTGGAGGCACACTCGCTATGACTGCTTTTAGCAGCAACGGGGAAAATCAACTGGCGCTGACTGTCGATGACCAAGCGCCCATACGTATTACACCGGGCAAGACAGCACAGGCAATCACCTTAAGTGAAAGCACTCAGCCACGGCATATCCGCATCAGCCATCTGGGCGAAACCTGGCACGGCGTCGTGACCATTGCGGGCTTTAGCCTGAGCGGTGGCGAATATAGGGCGCCGCCATCACCGCAGCAACGCAAGCTTTTGGTAATAGGCGATTCAGTGACCTGTGGCGAGGCCGTCGAGCGCACCACTGACTGCACCAAAACTAAAGACTGGTGGAACCCGGATGAATCCTGGGGCATGCTTTTGGCACGAGCACTTAACGCCGAGGCGCATCTGGTCTGCTATGGCGGACGCGGCCTGATGCGCAGCTGGAATGGCAATACCGAAGACCTGCAAGCACCCGATTTTATCAACTTGAGCCTAGCTACCGAAGACGGCCCGAGCTGGGATCATGGCCGCTATCAACCGGCGTTGATTGTGGTCTCCGTGGGGACTAATGACTTCAGTTTGAGTATTGGCGCCCTGCCCGAGCGCGATCAATTCGTAAATACTTATACCGCTTTCGTCGGGCAACTGTTACAGCTCTATCCAAAAGCCGATATTGTGTTAACCGAGGGTGCTATAGTGAACGATAAAGCAGATCCGCAACGCCCACAAAAAAGTCGTTTACGTGAGTATATCAGTGCAACCTTGGCCAACGTTGACAATGCCCGCGTGCACCAAATACAGGCACAGCATTACCCTGGGGACAGCTGCGATGCCCATCCCACAGGTGAACAACATCGCGCTATGGCAAAAGATTTGTTAGATGACTTGCAAACCATTAGCGGTTGGCGCTAATACTGTACAGGCATACTGGGAAAATATATTTTGTTGCCAGCTTGAACAATAACAGTTAATAACAGACTAATACTTGTATTGTAATAGTGTCTATCGCACTGTTGAGAAGAAGTTAACAGGAGTTTTTATGACCGAAAATACAGCGCCTGGCAAAGGGCCCGTCATTGCTGTCGTCATTATTGTTATTGTGGCGCTTGTGGGCGCATTTTTCTGGTATTCAAACCGCGACAATGAATCCACTGCGATTGCCATTCCCGAACCGGTTGTACCGGCCCCATCGCA
>DATBNH010000614.1:0-3924 GCA_036554405.1 Cellvibrionaceae bacterium
TGATGTCCCGTATTTTCGGAGCTTGGATTCGGCCGCCACCAGTAGCCGACCCTCGCCCTCGCGCAAGGCGTTGTATAGGTTAAACAGTGCCAGTTCCCAATCGGGCTTGCCCGCCACAGCATCCAGGCCATCGAGACAGACCAGGTCGAGACGATCGAGCCCCTCCAGCAAGGCCTCAGGAGCATAGCCCACCAGCTCTTTGAGGGGTAAATACTGCACCCGTAGTTGGTCGGTTTCAGCCAGGTGACAACTGGCCTGGAGTAAGTGCGTTAAGCCTACCCCAGATCCCCCCCACAAGTAGATGAAACGCTCGCCACCCAGCATCAGCTGTGCCCGCAACGCCGCCACCATTTGCGCGTTAGCGCTACCGATGGCGGCATGGAAATTCTCAAAGGTGCTGTCGTCTTTTAAACTGACGCCCAGGGAGAGTTGTTCAGGCCGAGACTCCGCCATCTAACGTCCCTGCCATTGATAGAGCAGAGGGTTCTCGGCAATGCCGCGCGGCAAAAAGCGATTGTTGGGCAGGCTGCCGCCGCTGGCGGGAACCAGGCGTGTATCCAGGGCCAGGGTGTTTTCCAACTGGGCAATATCGCCCTCGGTGAACAATCGCAGTAACAGACGATTATCCGTAAGCGCACTCAACTCCACCCGCAACACCAATGCCAGATCGGTCAAATACCGCTCAATAGCTTTGTAGGTGGCAAAATCATCTACGTTATTAACACTTACCACCACACTGCCCGCCTCACCCTCACTGGGGTGAATGGCGTAAAGAGCGGCAAATCGATCTGCCACACGATTTAACGCTTCGGCCATAAGGGCTTCATTCGAATCGGCTTCGCTATCGCCACTGACACTGCCCTCGTTGTGTATCAGTTGCCAGTTACCGCGCCAGCGATCATTGGACGTCTGACTGGAGCGCATCACCAAAATAGCCGAGGCGCGATAGCGCTCGGAGGCTTCCCTGATGGCCCCCTGCTCCAGTTGCCACAGAGACTCGGCCGGCAGTGCCAGGTAATCTTCAAGGTCCAGCAGCGGTAAAACCACCGGCAGACCGCGCACAGCCGCCTGTTGACGCAGGTGCTGACGCATATCGGTATCTTGCGCTCTGGTTAAACCCTCTTGGGTATTGGTTACCGTCCACACCAGCACAGATGGCCTATTAGCAGGCCAGAAAGCCAGCCCCGCTTCGCGCAGCAGCGCCTGAACCTGCACGGCAGAGAATTTAAGCAACAGCTTCGATGCTGCTACCGCCTCGCCATCCGGCCCCTCTATGGTGTCATCGGTAGAGAGATAGCTGTACTCGTAAATATAATCCTGCGCCCGGTTGAGGGCATCGCGCACCACCGGATTGTCGGCCGCGTTGGGCATACCGGTAATACGCACCAGCGCCTCAGCCAAGGCGCGCTTGGCACCAGCAGCCCGCTGCGCCTCAGACTGGGTGCGCACCAGCGTGTCGGCGCTGTACAAATCAATCACCTGATCGGCCTCGGCCCAGGCACTCACCCACAAGACCATAAAAACAATAATTATGCGACTGGACAGAATCGTGTCTCCCTAAACTGACAAAGGCTACATTTTTGATGAACGCATTGTAACAGGCAAAATCCGGTTTGCCCCGGTATCGCTCGGGCATTTTTCACCACCGATGTGTTTTTGCCCACCCGTCTGCAATTTGCCTGTATTAACTGATAGAATGTGCGCCTTTTAAGGCCGCACCTGTGCGGCGAGTATCCCTTACCATCAGCGAGAAACCTGCCGCATGAGCGATAACGCCCCAACCTCCCTCAGTTACAAAGACGCCGGTGTAGATATCGACGCCGGCAATGCTCTGGTCGAGCGTATTAAAGGCGTGGCCAAGCGCACCCGTCGCCCGGAAGTACTGGCCGGCCTCGGTGGCTTTGGCGCTCTGTGTGAACTGCCCGCGGGCTACAAACAACCGGTATTGGTCAGCGGCACCGATGGCGTCGGTACCAAGCTGCGCCTGGCGATGGATTTGGGCAAGCACGACACCATCGGTATTGATCTGGTAGCCATGTGTGTTAACGACCTGATAGTGGCCGGCGCCGAACCGCTGTTTTTCCTCGACTATTACGCCACCGGCAAGCTCAACGTGGATATCGCCGCCGCCGTAGTCAGCGGCATTGGCGATGGCTGTGAGCAGGCCGGCTGTGCCCTGGTGGGCGGCGAGACTGCCGAAATGCCGGGCATGTATGAAGGCGAAGATTACGATCTGGCCGGCTTTTGTGTGGGAGTAGTGGAAAAATCCGAAATTCTCGATGGCAGCAAAGTGGGTGCCGGCGATGTTTTGATTGGTCTGGCCTCCTCCGGCCCACACTCCAACGGCTATTCGCTGATTCGCAAGATTATCGAGGTATCCGGCACACAGGTAGACGCCAAGCTCGGCGAAGCGCTGCTGGCCCCTACCCGTATTTATGTTAAATCGATACTGCAACTGATTAAACAGAGTCAGGTACACGCCTTATCGCATATTACCGGCGGTGGCTTGCTGGAAAATATTCCCCGGGTGCTGCCCGATAACTGCAAGGCCGTGATCGACACCAACAGCTGGCAACTACCCGAAGTGTTCCAGTGGTTGCAAACAACCGGCAATGTCGCGCCGCGCGAAATGTACCGCACCTTTAATTGCGGCGTAGGTATGGTGATTGCCGTGGCGGCGAGGGAGAGCGATAACGCCCTGGCGATTCTCAAAGCGGCCGGCGAAGAGGCATTTGTGGTCGGACAAATCGCCCCCCGTGCAGGCGCAGAAGAACAAGTAGAGCTCACAGGCGAGCGCGCGTGACCCACAGACCCATACGTATAGTGGTGTTGATCTCCGGCAGCGGCAGTAATCTGCAAGCGCTGATTGACGCCCAGCGGTCCGGCCAGCTTCACGGTGCGGTTATCGCTGGTGTTATCAGCAACCGCCCGGGGGTTAAAGGCCTTGAACGTGCTGCAGCCGCAGGTATTGCCACGATAACCGTGGATCACACCCGGTTTAGCAATCGCGAAGATTTTGATACCGAACTGGCCCAGTTAATAGACAGTTTCACCCCGGACCTGGTGGTACTAGCGGGCTTTATGCGCATACTAACGGCCGCTTTTACCCGGCGCTATCTCGGCCGTATGCTCAATATTCACCCCTCATTACTGCCCAAATATCAGGGTTTACACACCCATCAGCGAGTGCTGGAGGCTGGCGATAGTGAACACGGCGTAACTGTACACTTTGTCACCGCCGAATTGGACGGCGGACCTGCCGTTATTCAGGCCACAGTGCCCATTCAGCAGGACGATGACGCCACAGCACTGGCGGCAAGGGTACAGACCCAGGAACATATTATTTATCCTATGGCCGTTGGCTGGTTTGCCCAAGGCCGCCTTAGCATGCACAATAACCAGGCGCTACTGGATGGTGAACCTTTACCCATCTGTGGTTACCAAGTAAAGGCCTGACAGGTCTCACTCAAAGCCACACATCACCTTAAAGGAATTATCATGGCTGCAAGTACACGTCTATTTCTGGCAGTTTTGTCACTACTGGCAACAGCGGCTTGGGCTGAATCGCCCGCCGAGCAAACCCCCACTGACACCAGTGCCAAAGGGCAGAACACCGCCGTCGCCCCCGTGCCCTTTCGCAACATTTATAAAGCCCGCGCCTATGGCTTTACTATCACCGTCACCCATGAGCTAAAAGCCACCGATGACGGCTACAGGCTGCGCTTCTTTGCCGATTCCATGCTCGCCAGCATTGAGGAAATCAGCCATTTCCAGCAGCCGGATGAAGGCATGCTGCAACCGATCGAATACCATTATGAACGCAAAGGACTGGGGCGTAATCGCGAGGCACATCTACAGTTTGACTGGGACGCCATGCGCGTTACCAACAACGTTGAGAAAAAGCCCTGGAAAATGGACCTTGAG
>DATBNH010000615.1:0-3692 GCA_036554405.1 Cellvibrionaceae bacterium
AGAACCGGAACCAGAGCCAGAACCTGAGCCAGAACCTGAGCCAGAACCTGAGCCAGAACCGGAACCACAACCTGAGCCAGAACCAGAGCAGGAACCCAATGATCGCCCTATGGTTCCCAGCGATCCCGATGCCATCATTTCGTATCAGTTTGATACCGATGAGCAGGCGAGCGCTTTCGATATTGTAGTTACCAAAGGCGCATCTCCAGAATTAATGACCAGCGCGGGTAAATTAAGAATTAATGGTGACTGGACCGACACTGATGATCAATTCGGCTTGGAGCTGGGGTTCGATCAAGAAAACTTCGCAGGCGCCTCTATGGCCATGGACGTTTACTTTGGTGAGCAGTTTGTGAGCGACGGCAATTTATTTGTACAGTTTTATCTTAAAGATGTGAATGGCCGTTACGCCAACACTACAGGTGGCTTGTCGTCAGCTAGCGAGGCATCTGAAAAGGTTGGCATTAATTCAGGTATTTCTCCCAGCGGTAAGCCAGGTATGTGGCGCGTACACCTGGAAGATCCCATCGAGCTCGATTTTGTCACCGAAGGTTTTGATATCAGTAAAGTGAATCGTATTGGCATTGAAGTGAGCGCTAACGGCAAATCGCCGGATATTTTCGATTTTATCTATATCGATAACCTTGTAATAATTCCTGGGCCGGAGGTTATTCCTGATCCATTAGTGTTATCTTCAGGCCACGATATTATCTATCGATTTAACACGAACATCAGTGGCTGGACAAACGATGGCTCACCCGCTGCACTATCACGCGATGCAGCCGGTGGCGGTGCCCTGGTTATAACACCCAACTGGGGTGGGGGAGACGAGCATACTGCATATCGTTTGGTAGGTGGCTCAGCTCAATTATCTAACGCGACGATTGAGTACATTGTCAGCGTGACTCAAGCTCAAATTGATGGGGGTCTGAATTTACAGCCCTTTATTCAGCAAAATGCTGGATCCTACACCGGTGACTTTTCCGGTTGGGTATCGTCAGAGAGCTTGCAGGCTGGTGAAAATCGTATTATCTATGAGCCTGGCAGTGTAACCGATGCGGTGCGTATTGGTATTAAAGCCATTGGTCCCATTACCTCAGGCCACGGTGATCCAATCATTGTTAAAACCATAGGTATTACCCTGGACCCGGCGGAGCAACCTGCCCCAGCCGCGGCTTCTGTGAACTTCGAATCTGATACTGTTGGCACTTCTTACTCCGGCATGTATTGGGGCGCGGCTGATCTGGATGCCTCGGTGGTAACCATAGCCTCGGTAACTGGCCTGCCCGCTAATGGCTCAACTAATGTGCTGCGAGTAGAGCCGACCAATTGGAATGCCGTACCCAAAGTAACCCTGGGCGTGCCAGCGGGTGAGGTGCTTGGGGATTATGAAATCCATGCGGATATCTATTTCCCAGTCAATACCGTTGGTGTAACCGGAAATGGCGATAACAGTTGGAAAGATGTGTGGATGTTTGCGGGAAGCCCTCTCGCCGGCTCTGCTCAAAATACCAACGCCGGGTATCAGTCAACACTACCTAATGCGGACTACCTTGACCAGTGGCACACCTATGTTTTTGAAACAACAACGGTAGATGCCAATGCGTTAACCGGAAGTGTGGAGATTGCGGTGGGCATTAACCGAAGCGCCAGCGGCTTTGCCGAGGATGTTTACTATATAGACAATATTCGCTTAGTGGCAAAATAGAGTATTGTTGATTACAGAAACCCGCTTCGGCGGGTTTTTTTATATAAGACCTGTCTACATTAAAACGCCATGGGTAAGCGTTTTTAAATATTACTGGCAACACAACTCCCGCAGCGTGGCAATACACAACCGCTCAACAAATAAGCGGATACTTATCACCTTTATCCTTTCATCAACGGGTGGAAATAGCATCCCAGGCGGCGTCTATGGCTTTTTCCAGACAGGCGTCATCCACAACCACCAGGCCCAAATGGCACTGGCGCCCCAGGGCAAAGAAAGGTTCCATGCCCAAACCAAACAACACTTCTTCGGGTAAGTCTTTAATCACTCCTTGCGCCCGCCCCTGCTCAAACATATTCACCATGGGACGCACACGGTTGCGCACATCCTCTTTGCGATCCTGTAGCGCTTGCGGGGGCAAGTGGTCAAACTGGGATTTACTCAGCAGTATCTCCGGGTTGGCGGTGAAAAAGTGCCAGATATTGCGGCACATCAGCCGGTGCTGCTGCTGAAACGCCAAATCGGGGGAATAATCCTTAAACACCGCCTCGGCTACGCGGCGCAGTATTTCGTCGTGCAGTTGCAGAATTAAATCCTGCTTGTCGCGAAAGTACAGATAGATAGTACCGGCTGCGACACCGGCCATATCCGCCAGCTGTTTCATGGAAAACCCGTGAAAGCCGCGGCTGGCCAGCAGGCTCAGGGTTGCTTGTAAAATTGCCGCGCGCTTGTCAGCGGTGGCGGGGGTTTCTTTTAGGGTCATGGATTTACACCAAAATGAACACCTGTTCATTCTAACGGTAGCCTCCCGTAAGGTAAACCAGAGATTTGCCTAATCCTGCTACTCAGCTCTAGAAAGGCGTTTAGAACCGTTAACGGTTCGGTGCATTGAGCGGGCTGGCGGCGCAGGTTATATTGCAATAAACCGGTAAAGTGACGCCAAAATCATCAATCAGCACCCTATAAAGGCTACTTGGCTCATGCGGCTGGTGCTGGCGTCGCGGATACACCTCCCCCGCCACTGGTGAGGGACACTTACCTTTCCCACTCTACTGGCAATTTGTCTGTACAAGGGCGGGTATTACAATCAATTTACCGAGACAGACCAACACCGTATTTAATTTCTCCCAGAAGCTCGTACAATGTGCGTGGCTCAGCTGTTGCCACTGCGTAGAAACAGCCGTTGTTATCGATAATTGAAAGGACGTTTCTCAGTGGATCAACACCATCAACCCCGACCACTGACCAGTGCCGGACGCGTTGCTACGGTTTTAACCGAATGGAAGACTCTGGCGCTTTTGGGTGCGCCTATTCTGATTGCGCAACTGGCGCAAATGGCCAATGGTTTAATTGATACGATTATGGCCGGCCATGCCAGCGCTGAAGATTTGGCCGGTGTGGGTATTGGCGGCAGCTTATGGATGCCGTTGCTGCTGTTTTTTGTGGGCGTGCTCAGCGCTCTACAACCGACCATATCCGGGCACCGTGGCGGCGGCGAAATCACCCGCATCATGCCTATTACCTGGCAGGGTTTATATATTGCGGCGGTCGCCTCAGTGATCATGATCGCGCTGCTTATCAACACGCGACCGCTGCTGAATTTACTGCAATTGGATACAGCCACCGGCGATATTGCCGAAGGTTACCTGGCCGCTTTTGCCTGGGGTATTCCGGCACTGCTGCTGATTAACGCCCTGCGTGGCCTTACCGATGGCCTTGGCCACACCCGGGTGATTATGGGGTTTTCGCTGCTGAGTACGGCCTTTAATTTACCGCTTAATTATATTTTTATTTACGGCAAACTGGGCCTGCCGGCCATGGGGGGTATCGGTTGCGGCTGGGCCACTTCATTGTCTAATGGCATTGCCGCGCTGGCCTTGCTGGTGTATTTAAACCGTGCCTCGGCCTATAAAAACTTTCACCTGTTAAGCGATTGGGTGAAACCCCACTGGCAAGATATTAAACATTTGTTGCGGCTCGGCCT
>DATBNH010000625.1:0-14570 GCA_036554405.1 Cellvibrionaceae bacterium
GCAGTTGTGGGTCGATACTGATGTTGATACGCAAGTGGTTATCGGGTGAGTTGACAGTAAAGCTCTCGGCAAAGGCTGGCTGGCTGCAAGCGAGTAGCAGTAAAATTATAAAATGGCGTGATAGGGGCATCGTGAACCTCAGGTAATCTTTATTATTTATATGATAAAATCCAGTATCTTGCCCTCACTCCAAAGCAAATTCAAGTTAGTTTGATGATGGCTTAAGCACGGGGCTGCGATAGCGTTCATCATCGGGCGGAATAATATCGCCATCTTCGTCCAACGGCGGGTAGGGCAGCTGGTGGGTTTGGCAATATCGGGCCATGCCCGGCTGAGCCCATTCAAAAATAGTGCGCTGAAAGTGCTCGTCTTCTTCCCGCGGGCGCTGGTACATACCTGCCTCCAGCCTCTGGCGCATGGCCTCTTGCAAAATAATGCCGGCTGCTACACTGACGTTGTAGCTCTCTACCAGCCCCATCATGGGAATACTGATATGCTGGTCGGCATGGTGAGCGGCGTAATCGCTAAGCCCGAGTTTTTCGGCGCCCATCACCAGCGCAAACGGCCGAGTGTAGTCGGCGTTTCGATAGCCAATGGCGCGCTCTGACCAGTGCGCCGCATAGAGCGCAAAACCCTGCTGGCGCAGCGCAGTAAAGCCCTCTTCAATGGTGTTGTGCAGCACTTGCTCGGTAAACCGGCCGATGCCACCCGCCGTATTATGGTAGACAATATGGCCCATAGCCGGTTTGATCATATGCACAGTGCCAATGCCAGCCGCCTCGGCGGTACGCATAATGGCGGAGATGTTCTGGGCTTTGTGGACTTGATCGCCGAGTACGGTCATATCCGGCTGACGCTGGCGAAGAGCCTGTTTGAATTTTTCAAGGCGGGTGCGGTTCATGGCATTAAGTCGTGTAAAGCGCACTATTGTACTCATTTCGGAGGACGTTATGAAAGCATCAGAATTTATGAAAAAGTATGAAAAGCAACAGACCGAAGACAAAGATAAAGGGGAAGAGGATCATTCGTTAGAGCACAATGCCCGCGAACGGGCCGCCCATCTGGATGGCCTTAATGTGGGCTCGCCCTACGACTGGGAAGACCTGGAAAGCTACAAAAAAGAGCTGGAGCGTATGGAGCGCGAAGGGCCGGGCAAGACGGGTAAAGGTAAATCGTCTGACAACAGCTGACAATTGCGCTTATGACCTGAGACCGTTAAGCTCGGCGCCGATTGAATTATTAGCGAGAAAAACTGGATGACAATGTGGAGATAACCTGGTTGCTCAGTTATCTGGCCCTTGGCGCCATCACCGGTGTTTTTGCCGGGTTATTGGGTATTGGTGGCGGTGGCATTATGGTACCGGTGCTGGTGCTGCTGTTTGCCGCCCAGGGCGTTGAGCAAACGGTGCTTGTGCACTTGGCACTCGGCACTTCCATGGCCGCGATTGTGCCCACTGCTCTGGCCAGCACCTTGGCTCATCATCGTCGTGGGGGCGTAAATTGGCAGGCAGCGCGATCTTTAACGCCGGGGGTTTTGTTGGGCACCTTTGTCGCCACGTTTATCGCCGCCAGCTTGGCCAATAAACCCCTGGCGATTTTCTTTGCCGTGTTTATGACAATAATGGCCGCCTATATGATGTGGGGTCGCCCACCCAGGCCCGAGCGTATGCTGCCCAGGTTCACGGGCATGACCTTTGTGGGCACGGGTATCGGCGCGGTATCGGCGCTGGTGGCCATTGGCGGCGGTTCGCTCACGGTGCCGTTTTTGGTGTGGTGCAATACTCCTGTTGCTCGCGCGATTGGTACCTCGGCGTCGGTGGGTTTGCCTATCGCCGCCGCCGGGGCCATAGGTTATGCCATTAACGGCTGGGGCGATGTCGCCTTGCCGCCGCACGCCCTGGGTTTTGTGCTTTGGCCTGCGGTATTGTTGATGGCCTCCATGAGTTTTTTCACTGCACCTTTGGGGGCGTATCTGGCTCACCGCTTGCCGGTGCTCACGTTAAAACGTTTGTTCGCGCTGGTGATGGTGTTGCTGGCCATTAAAATGCTGCACGGTATTTGGTGATCCTATGAAAAAAATCTACACTCACGAAAACCGATTTTTGGTCCATAACGCTAAAAATCTGGTGGTGCAGCAGGGTATAGAGGTTGTGCTTAAGAACGAATTTGCCGGCGGCGGACTGGGCGAAATTGCCGCCTTTGATACCTGGCTGGAACTGTGGGTAATCAATGATGCCGATTACAATCGTGCCTGCGACATTATTGACTCGGCCCTGAGTGAAAGTGACGCTGGGGAATGGCAGTGTAGTCAATGCGGCGAGCTTAACGACGCATCCTTTGAAGTGTGCTGGCAGTGCGGCGCCGAAAAAAACTCTGGGTGATTGCGGCGAGGATAGCGCTGCGCATTATGCAAAGTGCTAACCTCGGAAGTCCCCTCCCCACACGCGGGGGCGAGAGCTAACTGTTAAACCCCTCTTTCTCGCAACAGGCTCACCAGTGCGTCGATATGATCGGCGCGGTCGTTAAGGGCGGCAATATAGTGATAGGTTTCGCCTCCGGCATGAGTAAATACTTCACGGTTCTCTCCCTGCAACTCTTCCAGTGTTTCCAGGCAATCGGCGCTGAATGCCGGACTTAAAATGGCGATATGTTTAATGCCCTGGGCGGGTAAGGCTTCCAGGGTTTTATCGGTATAGGGTTTTAGCCATTCGGCTTTGCCAAAGCGCGACTGAAAAGTAGTGAGGCAATCATCAATATTAAGCCCGGCTTTAGCGGCGGCAAGGCGTGTGGTTTTTACGCAAAAGCAGTAATAGGGGTCGCCTTTTTCCAGACTGAATTTGGGCGTGCCGTGATAAGAGAACACCCATTTTTGCGGTGTGCCGTGTTGGCTTTGGTGTTCTAACAGGGTATTGGCCAGCGCTTGAATATAACCCGGCTGGTTAGTATAGCCGCTGATAAAATGCAGCTCCGGCACCCAGCGCCAGCGCTGTAATTCAGCGCTTACTGCATCAAAGGTGGAGCCCACGGTGGCGGCGGCGTATTGTGGGTAGAGTGGCAACACCACAATTTTTCGCACACCTCGCGCCTGAAAAGCCCTGAGGGCACTGGCAATGGACGGGTTGCCGTAGCGCATGCCCAGTTCCACTTGTACCTCAGCGCCCAGGCGCTCGGCAATAGCACGGGTTTGGCGCTGGCTAATGGCCAATAGAGGCGAGCCGTCATCCGTCCAGATACTGGCGTAAAGCGCAGCGGATTTTTTCGGGCGGATACGCAAAATAATGCCGTGTAAAATAAGCATCCACAAGAGGCGTGGTATTTCAATAATACGCGGGTCCGATAAGAATTCCGCCAAATAGCGCCGCAAGGCTTTGGCCGTGGGGGCATCCGGCGTGCCGAGGTTAGTAAGCAGCACGCCAACGCGCGGGGCCTGTTTAACCACGTCGTGGGCGTTGTCGGTAAGGGCGTTATAACGTGCAGTCATGGTGATCTCGATAGCGTCAGTGGTGGCAGTTTATCAGCCAGACAACCAAAAAGGTGATCTTGCGCTAACAATACGGCGTAATACCTTGGGCTGATCAATGCAGGTTTTGAAAATGGCAAAATCCCAAGCAACGCTCTATTACGATGGCAAGTGCCCGCTGTGTACCCGCGAAATAAACATGTTGCGTCGGCTTAAAACCGATAGCCTGTTTTTGGTTGATGTGCACGAGGCTGATGTTTCGGCCTGGCAGCGCCAGCAGATGTTGCAATTGTTACATTTAAAGCGCGCCGATAACAGCTGGGCGCTGGGTGTAGAGGCGACGGTAGCGGCCTGGAGCTATACTCGACTCGGGCTTTTATTCAAACCCCTGTTGTGGCCGGGCATCGCCCCGGTGGCCAGATATTTTTACCAGCGCTGGGCGCTCAAACGCGCCCGCCGACTGAGCTGGGTTAACAGTGATTGCAGCCGTTGCCAGCAGGAAGACTGATCGTATGCGGGCTTTAATTCTAAGCTATAGCGACTGCCCCCATTATTTGCTGGCCACCACATTGTGTGGCAAGGGTAAGGCCGACACGCTTACATTGTTGAAAGATGCCTCAGGCAGGCCGCTGCGCTTTGCCAGTCTCTACGCTGCCAAAAGGTACTGGCAGGCAGAGGGCTTCAGCGAGGCGTGGCTGGTGAGCCAATCGCCTTACGATGAAATGATTGGTAACAGCAAGCCTGTGCACCACGAAATGCATATGCCACTGGCGCCGCCTAAGCAGGCTTGATAAAGCGCCCCCAAAAAAACGCCCGCAAGCCTTTAGGGCTGCGGGCGTTAGTTAGTCTCCATCCAGAAACAGCTGCCTACTGCGACCTCGCTGAATTTGTACTCGCTTCTCTAGCGCGCAGGCTTCAGACGCAATATTTCGCCATTGCTCTCGTCGGTTAACAGATACAAAAAGCCATCGGGCCCCTGTACCACATGGCGCAGACGTTTACCCACTGCATCGGTAAGCAAGCGTTCTTCGTGCTTCACCTGCTCACCTTCTACAACAAGGCGCGATAATACCTGTCCACGCAAGCCGGTCACAAACAGGTTACCTTTCCAGTCTGGGAAGGCATCGCCGGTGTAGAAGGTCATGCCTGCGGTGGCGATGGATGGCACCCAATGGTATAGCGGTTGCTCCATGCCTTCTTTGTGCGTACCTATGCCGATTTTACCGCCGCCGTACTGCTCGCCGTAAGTGATTATCGGCCAGCCGTAGTTAAGGGTAGCGCGGGCGATATTGATTTCATCACCGCCTTGAGGGCCGTGCTCATTGGTCCATAGTTCACCGGTTTGTGGGTGCAGCACCGCGCCTTGAATATTGCGATGGCCGTAAGACCAGATCTCATCCAGCCCGTCTTTGCCCACATAGGGATTATCTTCGGGCACGCTGCCGTCGCTGTTAATGCGCACCACTTTACCGATATGGTTATCGAGTTTTTGCGGGTAGGCGATGTTGAAATCTTGCTGGCGGTCCCCCAGGGTGACAAACAAAGCGCCGTCATTGGCAAAAATCAGGCGCGAACCAAAATGGCCATTACTGCGGACCTTGGGCTTTTGGCTGAAGATCACCTCGACATTGTCCAGCCGATCATCATTCAGCACACCGCGCGCTACAGCGGTACTGCTACCGCCCTCGCCGGGTTCGGAGAAACTGAAATACACCAGCTTATTATTGGCAAAATCCGGATCCAGGGTGACATCCAGCAAGCCGCCCTGGCCGCGTGCGGCTATCTCGGGCAAGCCTTCAAGCGGCGCGCCCAGGGTGCCATCGGCCTGAATGATGCGAAGGGTGCCCGGTTTTTCGGTGACTAACATCTGCCCGTCAGATAAAAACACCAGCCCCCAGGGGCTTTTCAGGCCTTCGGCCACCGTCTCTACGGTAAAGGCGCCCTGCTCGCTGTTGATTTTGCTGGCCGCCAGAGCGGGCGTGGCCATCAGTGCGGCCAGCAGCACGGTGACGGTAAACAATGAACCTCGCAACATGGGTATCTCCTGTTAATAATGAAGTAGCATCCTAACAATAGCCCACGGCTTGCTCAATTGCCGTTACCTTTCTTGACGGTATACATAGAGCCTGGGTCGCTCGGCTTGGCCCCCTTACATGGATCGAGTTAGTTTCCGTTCCCCCCTGCCGTCAGGTGTGCTACCTTCACGTTTAGGATAATTGGAGTTTCAAGGCCCGCTCATGCTGATGTTCTACCCCGAGATTAAACCTTACGCCCGCCACCAGATTGCTGTCGACGCGCCTCACGAATTGTATGTGGATGAATCCGGTAACCCCGATGGCATTCCGGTATTGTTTGTTCACGGCGGCCCCGGTGCAGGCTGTGGCAAATATGATCGCCGCTTTTTTGACCCCGAGGCCTACCGCATTATTCTGTTTGACCAGCGCGGTTGCGGCCGCTCCACCCCCCATGCGGAACTGGAGGGTAACAATACCCAAGCGCTGGTTGAAGATATAGAACGCATTCGCCAAGAGCTGGGTATCGATAAGTGGGTGCTGTTCGGCGGCTCCTGGGGATCTACCCTGAGCCTGATCTATGCCGAAACTTATCCCGAGCGAGTCTTGGGGATGATTCTGCGCGGTATCTTTTTATGCCGCGAGCGCGACCTTAATTGGTTTTATCAAGATGGGGCCAGCTCGATCTTCCCCGATTACTGGCAAGATTTTATGGCGCCCATCGCCGAAGATGAACGTCACGATTTAATACGCGCTTACTATAAGCGCCTGACCGGTGATAACGAATTGCTGACCATGGGCGCGGCCAAGGCCTGGTCTTTATGGGAGGGGCGCTGCGCCACCTTGCGGCCCAACCAGGACGTGGTGGACTCTTTTTCTAACCCTTACAAGGCGATGGCACTGGCGCGTATCGAGGCGCATTATTTTGTTCACAAGGCCTTTTTGGAGGAGGATCAGATTGTCAATAATGCCACCAGGCTAGCCGGTATTCCCGGGGTTATAGTTCACGGCCGATACGATATGGTGTGCCCGCTGGAAAACGCCTTTGCTTTGCAAAAAGCCTGGCCCGAGGCCGAACTGCAAATTATTCGCGATGCC
The DNA here is from genome assembly GCA_036554405.1 of Cellvibrionaceae bacterium. GTDB lineage: Bacteria > Pseudomonadota > Gammaproteobacteria > Pseudomonadales > Cellvibrionaceae > Gilvimarinus. Next base: position 6,571 of record DATBNH010000625.1, read on the forward strand.
GGCCATGCCTCGCGCGAAGCGGGCATTGTTGATGCACTGGTGCGTGCCACCGACAATATGGCGCGCAAGCTACGTCACGAAACCGATCAGTTGGCATAGCAAGCCAATCGCTAAAGCACTCACCACACCTGCAAGCCGCACGGCGGATGATGTTATAAGCATCATCCGCCGTTTTTCTTGTCCGTCTACTTACCAAAGTCTTCGCGGATATAGTCGTTAATTTTACAGGCGCTGGCAAAACTGGAGGCATCTTGTACTTTAATCACAGGGTGCTCTTCAGGGCTCGCCTGAAAATTGGTCTGGGGGCGCATGTCGATAACATTTGATGTGGCTATATAGCCTACTTGACCGACCGCAATTAAACAAATAGCCCATCATCAATAGTAACCATGACCAGAAGCTTACGCTGCCACCACCGCTGCTATTGCCTCCGGTTTCGGTACTGCCGTCAGTGGTAGTAGGGGTGATAACCGTTAGTGTTTGCAGTGCTGTAGCGGTGTTAGCTGAGAGGTCACTAGCCGTCCAGGTAACAGTATGGGTACCTTCTGCAAAGGGACCGGTTTTATCAGCTACAACGGGCACCTCGCCGTCTACCAGGTCCACTGCTGTTGCATGGGCCGGATTCTCCGTGGTGCCGCCTGACGCTACTTCTACGCGACTGTTAGCAGGTGCGGTAATCACCGGCGCGGTGGTATCAATAATTTCCACTTGCTGGGTGGCGAAGGCTTCCACACCATTAGAGCCGACCGCCGTCCATATGATCTCGTGAACGCCCAGCCCGAGTAAACTGTCCCCTTGTCTTTCGGCCGCAACTTCTGCCCCGCCCAACTCGTAGGCGAACAGGTCAAAGTCAAAGATGTCGAGAGATGTGAGAGGCCCGGTCGCCTCCAGAGTGAAAGAAGGAATATCCTGAAAAAAAGGCGGTATTTGGGGGTTAAGCTCGGTATCTGTACCCAGATAAAAGATGCTGTTCAGTATTTGTCGCATGGAGTGACCGTGTTCATTCACGGCTTCTATACGCAAAGACACCCGCTGAGAGCCCGGCAATACTGGCAGGCTGGCCGTGTAATTACCCTCGGCAAGCTCGGTCTCCAGTGTTTGCCATTCCTCACTATCGTTTAATCGGTAGCCGAGAGTAAGACTCGTCAATGCGGCTATCCCCGGTTGTTGATTAAAGCGCAAGCGCAAGCCGGGATTGTCACTGACAAGGTGGCGTGATACCTCGCCATCATCCAGCAGTGATAGTTCCTTAAGCCAGGGTGCGGCCATCCAGTCGTTGCGGGCATCAGGGCCGATGATTTCTTCCAGGCTTTCGGCAGGTTGGCGTACAAAGTGCACTTGTAGCTCTGAGCTGTCCGAATGGCCAGGAATCTGGGTGGTCATGGTGACATCGACATAAAGCTCGCTGCAGTCTTGTTCCGGCGGCATAAAATCAGCAAAAAATGTCTGCCTGAAATTGCCCTCAGACAGGATTTGCCCCTCGCAGTGAATACGGTAGGGCATACTGCCACTTAAGCGGTTGTGGCGCTCATCCTTTTGCAGCCCGCTAAACGGACCTGCTTCGGTAAAGGTTTCTATGCCAGTCAGGTTGGGGCTTGCCATTACCTGCGCCGAAAAATAATAACCGGATTGGGTAATAACCATATCGCCTTGAGCCGCGTGAAGAATCTCCAGTTGCTCATCGAAAGAACCTATTTTGAACCAATCATCGGCGCTGACAAAACCCATCGGGCCTGTTGAAAAGTCGGGCTTTTGCAGTAGACCGTAAAACGGATCATCATCTTCATCGGCGGCGGGTATTTCATGATGGCCTTTAATATTAATACCCACATACCATTCACTTAAATTCAGCGTTGTGAGTGGCGCGTAGAGATTGACCGGTAAGGGTAAATGTAAAGTGCCAAGGTCGCCCTGGTTGACGTCCACACCGGTGTTACCGTTAATACCGAGGGATTTATTCAGGGTGGCACTGAAGCCAACGGAGGCGTTATTCCAGCGTGTATCGGCGAAAATCAATGACAGCTTGCCGGCCTCGGTCAGATCCAGCGATGCCAGATGCGAGGTATCTTGCCCGTGTAAATGATCAGACAAAAAATAAATGTTAAACCCTGTGTCATTGTTTTCGGATAACAGCAGGCTGTAATCCAGCTGGTACCCTTCAGGCATGGTATTGAAAAAAATTAACCGCTGTCGGTCTTCTGTTACCAGGCTGCCACAAGAAAAATAAATATCACTCATCTGCGGGTGCCAGATGGTATAACAGAGATTGTCCAGTGACAGGCTCTCGGTATCAACAGGGTTTTGCTGCGCATCCGTGATGTGCCCAAGCCCCACTTCTAACGGTGCTGCCAGCTCGGGTGTGGTAACTTCAAGGGATGTGTCGAGTACCAAGGTGTCGGCAAACATAATTTTATCAGGGGCTGTGCAGGGCTCATCGGCATAGCGCCAGAAGCTCTGGTAGCGCCCAGGCTTTAAATAAACCCGGCGCTGTTCCGGCTCGCCCTCGCAATTAATAGGAGCCAATAGCCGTTGATAATCAGAGTCTTCACCAAACAGCAATAAGTATTCAAGCCCTTGCGCCATGGTAATGTCGATCACCGCCGCTTTGATCAGCGCCTGGGGAATTCTCTGCGCTTCACCTTCTACAGTGAAGCCACCGGTTCCTTCGTGGTGCAAGCTGGTGCGCTCAGAAATGGGCACAAGAGATTGATCAATCGCCAGAGACAGGCTGAGCTCGCGAACTTCGTTGGGCGACAGAGGCGAGAGGTCTGCGGTTTCAAGTGTAAGCGCTGTGCCGATAATTGTCTCACCGCCTATGGCGCCATTAAAATTGAGAGCGGTCTGGCTGAGATTTCTAAGGTGTATCGAAGTGCTTAACGTCTCCGAGTCAGTATTGGGGCCGTAACGACCCCAATACAGCACGGCGGGATCCAGCAGCCAGGAGGCCTCAGCGCTTGCCAGCAGATCGAGCGCGCCCGAGCCCTGGGTGAAAATATCCTCGCCCAAATCCCGCGCCTGCCCGACTAACAGCGCCTTGACCTCACTGATTGATAAAGAGGGATGAAGCTGGCGTAAAATGGCTGCCGCGCCAGCCACATGGGGCGCAGCCATACTGGTGCCGCTAATGACTCTGTGGCTGTTATTGATCCAAGTGGAATTAATAGAGACGCCTGGTGCCACCAGCTCGGGCTTGACGACGTTGCCTTCACGCAGTGGGCCGCGCGAGGTAAACACAGCCATTTGATCCTGCTTGTCGATAGCGCCCACGGTGATTGCCTGCTCCGCCGCCGCAGGAGATCCCAGCATTTCGTAACCGGGAATATTGCCGGCAGCCACCACCACCACAATACCGGCCTCTGTAGCGGCATCGACCGCCTCGTTCATGATGGGGTCGAAGCCGCCGCCCAGGCTCATATTGATAACATCCAGTTGATCATCGGTCAACGGATCACCGTCTGGATCCATCGCCCACTCGATGCCGGCAATGATACCGCTGGTGGAACCCCAGCCTTCATCGCTCAGCACCTTGATCGCATACAAATAGGCATCCGGCGCTACGCCCATCACCGCGCCTTTGGCAGCGACGGTGCCGGCCACATGAGTGCCGTGACCATTCCTATCCATAAAATCATCGTCGGCGATTACCGTATCATAATCAGGCATTTCATCCTCAGGATCGCTGCTCAGTGGAGTCGTGAAGTTGACACCGTCTCTTACTTTGCAGTTATCACCCACGCAGCCGCCGAGATCCGGGTGCGTGTAGTCGATACCGGTATCGAGAATACCCACATGTATGCCTTTGCCTGTTAGCGTTTGGCCCTGATTGTCCATTAGCAGCCAGGCATCTGGCGCGCGTACCTGCTCCAGGCTTTCTGCCAAAGTTGTCTGGTAGCGCTGCTCGGGATACACACCGGCAACGCCGGGCAGTTGCCTGATAGTATTGATGTCACCCGCCTTAACGGTAACACTCAGCGCATGGGTTGCGGTTACAAATTGTGCGTGTACTGAGTGTATTAACTGGTTTTGTTGTAGTTTACTCAGCAGCTGCTTTTGTTGGTGGCGCAATTTTTCCTGTTGCCCCATTATGGTTTTGGCATGTTGCTCGCGTTCTTGATCGGTTGGCTTACTGGCGGCACCGGCCATCTTTGCGTGTTGCTGCTTTAAAAAAGGTGCCAAAGCCTCACCCTGTAAGCGCACTATTACTCGCATGGGCTCATTAGCATCGCGGTATCGCTGATCGCGTTCTGCAAAATGATTGTGTTTGTGATCGGCTTTATAAGAAATATTCGGCTGCTTGTTATTATTGTTTTTGGCGTCAACAGCTGTGGCCGCGCTCGGCAAAGAAAATGACAGTAAAAGGGTAAGGCATACTGCGGCAGTCCTGTTCATTTTTATTCTCCATGACTTATTTGTGACGAGATTAACACGGCTATTTAGTTTCGAAAAGAAAAGGCTGGAGATCCGACAAAGGCCAGAAGTTCTGGAATTATTTGGAGGAACCTTAAGCCGTGAAAAATTATTTTATGGCTGATTGTATGCAGCATTATTTGCAAAGAGTGATAGACATAGGGCGCCCTATTTTCACTCGCTATTGTCCAAATCCTTCGCGAATGTAGTCGTTTATGGCAGCGGCACTGTAGCGTTCATCCCAGGTTTGTAATGGCCGGTTAAGTACCACGGTCATAAATGCTTCAAAACTGCGTGCGCCGCCTAAGTGTGTATTATAGTCGGCCAGGGTTCGTCCGGGGTCGGGATAGCTGGGGCCTTCCCCCTCGCTGGCATTGGCCCATTGCCAGGCAATGTTATTGGTTTCAGTAATATGTGGGGCGTCCAAGCCTCTGTGGTGAGTGCCACCGGTAGCGGGTGTTTTGTGACCCAGTGCGATGCGGTTGAGGCCGTAACCCTGAGTTTGCCATTGCGTATCACCGGGCGCCTGACTGGAAACAATATTGTCACGGGCTTGCCAATCGGCATTGCCTCCGCGAGTATCCAGATCAATACCCCAGAAGGCACCGCTACAGGCGTTGTCGAAACTGCAGGCATCATGCCCTTTAATCATGGAATGCCCCTCAGAGATCACATTGTTAAACACGTGAGCACGTACACCATGATGCATTGTGGGGTCTTTATAGCCAATCGATAAACTTGTCGCATTGCGGGCAAAGAAATTATTGTCAGCTAAACCGCCCGCGCGCATTTGAATGCCGTGACTGGATCCGCGGGTAACAATGTTGCCACGAATAATAATGTTTTCACCATCGTACCCTCCTTGAAGGTAAATGTTGTGGTTGTACATATTGGCACCGGCACCCGGTACTGATGCATGCCAGCCACCATGGTCAAACACGTTTTCAATAAGCTGCAGGCCCACTACCCCTGCATAAATATTAGAAGGCCGTGAGATTTGCTGGCTGTACGAGGAAGTGTTGGCATAATACCCATTCCAGATATTGCGCCTGAAGGTAAGATTTTTCTGATCGAAGCCATCGTACTCGTGTGAATTAATTTTGGTGAAGTTAAACTTATTGTCTTCAAACAAAATATGACGGTAGTCATCCAGTAAACTGATGGAGGCGGAGGCATCGCCTCCGGTAAATTCCGGGTGTGCCGGGTCCAGCCGATAGTTATAAAATTCCAGTCCAATTATATGCACATACGACAGATATATTTTGCGACGGGTATCGCCCTCTCCCTGCCAACGGGGATCGGTTTCGGGGATGCGACGGCGAGTACCTAGACGGCTGGTACCGTGGTTTTCAAGCCGGGGTCGTGCGCCGCTGTCACCATAAAAAGCCACTACTGCGGGCTCACTGATGCTGCGCCCAGAGGGTATGTCATTCAAACCCGTACCTCTCCAGATGTCACCGCGCTTCAGGTATAAATGGTCGGGGTAGCCCTCGCGCATTTTGTCGGTACCGGCGGCAAGGGTGGCGCAAGGTGTAGCCGGGCTCAGGCAATCGTTACTGTTAACGCCCTCGGAGCTGCTCACATAAATAATGCGCGAGTCATCGCTCGGCTCAATCGGGGTAAAACCATTATTACTACTGATGGTATTGTGAATTGAAATGCTCACTTTGGCGGTGACGCTCTGCGTGCCGTCCGTCAAGCGATAATGAAAATAATCCACACCCGCACCCGCCGTGGGCGTGTAAATAAAACTGCCATCAGCATTAAGAGTCAGGCTTCCGTGTTCTGGATCTGTCTCAATTTCCACAAAGGCGCCCGGCGCCGATTCATCATTATTCATGACGCCATCGTCGGCATTAACAGACAAGCTGCCGCCCAGGCTCACACTGTAATGCACATCGCGGGCGGTGAGGGTTACCTGGGGTCCTTCGGGCTCAGAGCTGGCTGATGATTGCGCGCTAGACCAGCTACTACTGGAGGAACTGCTGACGGGCGGTGTAGACGATGAGCTACTGTTGGAGGAGCTGCTGACAGTGGGCGCCGGCGCTGAACTGCTTGCAATAGGCGGGTTGGATGAGTGACTGCTGGATACCAACGAAGCCGGGGCGCTGCTAGTCGCCTCACTCGAACTACTGGAAACATTAGCGTCTTCAGTGCTGCTGTCACTGCTCGAGGATACGCTGGAAGCTTGGGTAACACTGGCCACGCTGGAGGCGGTTTCGGTCACGGCACTGCTGGACGAGGCTTGGTTGCTAACAGGTGGCGGCGGGTTGCCAGGGTCATCATCGGCCACACAGGCACTGAGCAGGGCGAAAGTGGCGAGCAGAGCGATATAGCGGTTCATGGGGTTCTTTCTCGGGCTTGATAGCGCTGTCATAATGACTCGAAATAAGTAGAGGTTTATGGTTTCGTTCAGTTAAAAGCAATTATTTTTTTGATAGCGTTATCAAGGCATCTTAGGGAGTTTGTAACCAGCCTGCAGAGAGCTGGCGCACACTTGTGAGCGCCGACGGTGTGGATGGGGTTTTAAAATACTCCAGACAACGTTGTCTCTGGCGAAAATCCCAAGGGGCTGTTAAGCTTTGAGCCAAGCGATAATCAGATAACAGCGCGGAGATTGAATCTATGTCAGAGCAGCACCTGCATCCGGTGCCCGATGCCTTGCGTCAGGGTGCGGCCATTGATTTGGCCAAATATCAGACTATGTACCGCCAGTCGGTGGACGATCCGGATACTTTTTGGGCCGAACAGGCAGATACCTTCCTCACCTGGAGCCAAAAGTGGCATACGGTTTGTAAAAGTAACCTCAGCAAGGGCGAAGTTGCCTGGTTTGTGGGCGGAAAGCTCAATGTCAGTGTCAACTGTATCGACCGGCACCTGGATAAGCGTGCCGAGCAGGTGGCGATTATCTGGGAGGGCGACGACCCGGCAGAAGATCAGCTGATCACTTATCAGGAGCTGTACACCGAGGTCTGTCGGCTAGCCAATGTATTGCGCGCGCGCGGCGTTAAAAAAGGCGACCGGGTGTGCCTGTATATGCCCATGGTGCCCGAGGCCTGCTATGCCATGCTCGCCTGCGCCCGCATTGGTGCCGTGCACTCGGTTGTGTTCGGCGGCTTCTCGCCAGATGCCTTAAAAGATCGTATTCAGGATGCCGACTGCCAAGTAGTGATTACCGCCGACGAAGGCGTGCGCGGTGGCAAGCGTATTCCCCTTAAAGCCAATACCGACAAAGCCCTGGCCCACTGCCCCAATGTGCATACCTGTTTAGTGGTTAAGCGCACCGCCGCCGAAATTATTTGGGATGATGATCGTGACCTCTGGTATCGCGAGGCGGTGGCGGAGCAGCCCGACGACTGTGAACCCGAGCAGATGGATGCCGAAGATCCGCTGTTTATTCTCTATACCTCCGGCTCCACCGGCAAGCCCAAAGGCGTATTGCACACCACCGGCGGCTATTTACTGCAAGTGGCGATGACCCACAAATATGTGTTCGATTATCGCGAGGGCGACATCTACTGGTGTACTGCCGATGTGGGTTGGGTAACCGGGCACAGCTATATTGTATACGGCCCTCTGGCCAATGGCGCCAC
>DATBNH010000692.1:0-5957 GCA_036554405.1 Cellvibrionaceae bacterium
GGATCGCCCGTCAATGCCGGCTTGATATCCTTTTCCGAAGGCTCTTTCAATGTGATCACGTTTTTGGCGTTTCATACTAAGCGTTGCCTCTTAATAAATGTTAACAAGGCTCCGGGCTATTGGCAGAATATCAAATGGCCACGACTTGGGCGTACACCAGCTGATACACTCGGCCAATAGGCCTCGGAGCGGATAGCAAAATGTGTAAGAAAGTCATACCCTCCATGCAGATTAACAAGGAGCAGGTTTGAGGCTGGCGACAATACAGCGGCCAGTGATTAGTTAAAACCTGCGCTGGTAGATGCCGGTTCTCTTTGAGATTTCTCGAGGCCGGAAGATCAGTACACCAAAAACCGGCGGGCTTGTGAACGAATTTAAACTTATAGCTGTGGGCTTTAATAGAACCCGGCGATCTTAATCAACGCTGATGCCCGCTGGCGGCCAGAGAGAAAAAATAGATGATGGAAAATGCGCAATTTTTTGCTACTTGCCCCAAGGGTATTGAATCTCTGTTGCTCAATGAGCTCACAGAACTCGGTGCCGAAGATGTGCGTGAAACCGTGGCCGGTGTTTATTTTAGCGGCGATCTGGCCGGCGCCTATCGGGCCTGCCTGTGGTCGCGGCTGGCCAATAAGATTTTGTTGCCCCTTGGCAGTTTTGCGGTCGATAGTGCCGATGACCTCTATGACGGCGTGCGGGCCATAGCCTGGCAAGAGCATATCAGCCCCAGCGGCACCTTGTTAGTGGATTTTAGCGGCCAGATTCCGGCCATTCGCAATACCCAGTTTGGCGCGCTTAAAGTTAAAGATGCCATTGTCGACTGTATACGTGAGTTCTGTGGTTCGCGCCCGTCGGTATCGCGCGATAACCCGGACTTGCGCGTCAATGTCCGCCTGGCGCGGGGCAGAGCTGTGGTCAGTCTGGATTTATGTGGTGATAGCCTGCACCGGCGCGGCTATCGTCTGCAACAGGGTGAGGCGCCGCTGAAAGAGAATCTGGCAGCGGCCATTTTATTGCGCGCCGGCTGGATGCAGCCGGATGCCAACTTTGAGGCATTACTCGATCCCATGTGTGGCTCTGGCACCTTACTGATTGAGGCGGCAATGATGACCGCTGACATTGCCCCGGGGCTGATGCGTTCGGGCTTTGCCTTTGAGCGCTGGCTCAATCATCAAAACGATATTTGGCTGACGCTACGCGATGAGGCACGCACGCGGCGTACTGCGGGCTTAGCTCGCACCGATCTGCCGGAAATTCGCGGTTACGATGCCAATTTGCGGGTGATTCGCGCCGCCGAGGAAAACATAACTCGCGCCGGACTGGATGAGTGGTTACGGGTCAGCCGTAAAGAGCTGCGAGAGTTTGTTAAACCCACCCACAAGCCTTTATCGCGGGGCTTGATTGTGACCAACCCGCCCTATGGTGAACGCCTGGGCGAAATAGACGCTATGAAGTTACTCTACGCGCATTTGGGTGAACGCTTGCGCGAAGAGTTTGCCGGTTGGCAGGCGGCTATTTTTACCGGCAACCCCGAGCTGGGCCGGCATTTAAGTTTACGTGCCCATAAAAAGTACAAGCTTTTTAACGGCACTATTCCCAGCGAAGTGCTGTTGCTGGAGTTAGCCGGAGACAACCTGGTACTGTTGCCGCACAAAGCCGCACGGCAAGAACACATATCGCCAGCAAACCAGCAGACTGAACTCACCGATGGCGCACAAATGTTGGTAAACCGGCTGAAAAAAAATCTCAAGCAGTTTACACGCTGGAGCGAAAAAGCGGATATTCACTGTTACCGCCTTTACGATGCCGATATGCCCGAATACTCGGCGGCCATTGATATTTATCAAGGGGTAGTGCAGGGCACCAGTACCTTGCGCCGGCTTGTACATGTACAGGAGTATGCCGCGCCGAAAACTATTGATGAAAATAAAGCCGCCGAGCGCTTCGCTGAAATTGAAGCGGCGCTGCCGGTGGCGCTGGATATTAGCCCTGAATATATCAGCTTCAAACAGCGCCGACGCAATCGCGGTAGCAGTCAATATGAAAAACTGGCAGAGAAGCCGGTGGGCGATCTGCTCACGGTCACTGAAGGTGCGGCCAGGTTGCATGTTAATCTCTGGCAGTATCTGGATACCGGTTTGTTTCTCGATCATCGGCCACTGCGCCTGCAAATAGCACGCGAAGCCAAAGACAAACGCTTTTTAAATTTATTCTGCTATACCGCTGCTGCCACGGTACAGGCGGCTTTGGCTGGCGCTCGCTATACCTTAAGTGTGGATATGTCCCAAACCTATCTGAACTGGGCGAGGAAAAACTGGGCGCTCAATGGTTTGGCTGAGTCGCGCAATCGACTTGAACAGGCCGATTGTATGAGTTGGCTGCAAGACGTTTCAGAGCAGTCATTTGATATTATTTTGCTGGATCCACCGAGTTTTTCCAATTCCAAGCGGATGCTCGATGTATTGGATGTGCAGCGCGATCATGTGTGGCTAATTGATCGCGCTATGCGGCTTTTGGCCGAAGATGGTGTATTGTATTTCTCCAACAATTTGCAAAGCTTTAAATTGGATGAGGCGGCGCTATCGGCGTTTGCCATTAACGATATTACCGCCAGTACGTTAGATAAGGACTTTGCTCGCAACCGTAAAATACATCGATGCTGGCAAATTCGGCATCAGCGCGATGTTTAAAACAATGCTGGAGTGGTTGTGGCGACGCAATCCGGTGACCAGAATTATCTATAGCCGCGCACCTGTGGGACTTAAACTTGTGGCACTGAGTCTGGTGCTGGTTTTTATCAGCGCCGCGCCGGTTTTTATTTTCTGGCTGATTAACCCCGCCGCAGATCTACCCTGGGCTGCGGCATGGTTTTTTGCACTGGGTACAGGACTTGCGCATATAGGTTTTGTGGTGGGTTTGGTTTTATTGATAGTGGCGGTATACCGTAAGCCCTAGGTTTTATTCCTCACCCAAAAAACCGCCAGACTGATGCGCCCAAAGTTTAGCGTAGACGCCGCCTTTGTTTATCAGTTGTTGATGGCTGCCCTGTTCCACAATTTGGCCTTGATCCAATACTACCAGCCTGTCCAGGGCGGCAATGGTGGATAGCCGGTGGGCGATGGCGATGACGGTTTTATTGGCCATCAGTTGTCTAAAGTTAGCTTGGATAACCGATTCTACTTCTGAGTCCAGTGCCGAGGTGGCCTCGTCCAAAATCAACACGGGAGCATTTTTTAGCAACACCCGTGCAATGGCGATACGCTGACGTTGCCCGCCCGAGAGTTTAACCCCGCGCTCACCCACATGGGCATCGTAGCCGGTGCGACCCTCGGCATCTTTCAACCCCAAAATAAAATCGTGTGCTTCGGCCTGCCGCGCCGCATGCAGCATCGCCTCTTCGCTGGCATCGGGTTTTCCGTAGAGCAGGTTGTCGCGAATAGATCGGTGTAGTAATGAGGTGTCTTGTGTGACCATACCAATATGCGAACGCAGTGAGTCCTGTTTTACCGCGCTGATATTTTGCTGATCAATTTCAATACTGCCTTGCTCTACATCGTAAAAGCGCAGTAACAAATTAACCAGGGTCGATTTGCCCGCACCGGAGCGGCCCACCAAGCCGACTTTTTCGCCGGGGGCAATATGCAACGAAAAATCATTCATCACCGGTGTGTTGTTATCGTAACTGAATGCTACCTGCTTAAAGTCAATGGCGCCCTGGGTTACCTGCAAGTCTGCCGCTTCTGCCGCATCATTTACATTCACCGCCTTGGTCAGTGTATTGGCGCCATCTTGCGCGGTGCCAATATTTTCAAACAGCGATGAGACCTCCCACATAATCCACTGGGACATACCGTTAATACGCAGCACCAGAGCCAAGGCGGTGGCAATAGCACCGGTGGTAATGGCGAGATTGGTCCACAGATACAAGGCGGTGGCGGCCAGAGAAAAGATCAACAGCGAGTTAATGGTCCAGACGCCAATACTGAGCAGGGTGGCCAAGCGCATTTGTGGATGTACGGTATTTAAAAAGCCACCCATACCCTCGCGGGCGTAACTGGATTCGCGCGCGGTATGAGAAAACAATTTAACCGTGTGAATATTGGTGTAAGTATCGACAATGCGCCCGGTCATTTCGGCGCGGGCATCGGCCTGGCGAGAGGCTACCGCCCTTAGTCTGGGTAAAAAGTAACACAACAGCGCAATATAAGCCCCCAGCCATGCCAGCATGGGTATGGCCAGGCGCCAGTCGAGGGTGGCCATGAGCACGATCATGCTGGTGAAGTACACACTGATATAGACGGCCACATCCAGCAGTTTCATCACCGCTTCGCGCACTGCCAGCGCGGTTTGCATTACCCGGGTGGCAATGCGCCCGGAGAATTCGTCTTGAAAGTATTCCACGCTTTGATTGAGTAAATAGCGATGTAGACGCCAACGGATGGCCATGGGGTAGTTGCCGAGCATAGTCTGGTGTATCAACAGTGAATGCAGGCTGATAATCACGGGAATGCCCACCAACAGCAGTGCGCCGATTATAATCAAGCGCCCTCCCAGGTCTTGCCACAGGTTTTCCGGGCTGGTGGTGCCAAGCCAGTCGACCAGGCTGCCGAGGGCGCTGAACAGGTAAATCTCAGTGATGGCCAATATTGCCGATAAAAAGGCCATTATTGCCAGATAAGGGACCGCACCGCGGGTATGATAGCGGCAAAATGCAAACAGCGTGGCCGGTGGTGGCGCAGGGGGCGGCTCGGGAAATGGATTGAGCAGTTTTTCAAAAAAAGAAAACATAGGGCTTTATTTCACCGATGCGGATCGCTAAGCTGCGTTTGGAGGGGTGCATTGTAGCAAAATGCCGATGTTGGCTGTGGAATTTATGCTGTTTGAATTGTAAACAAACGTCTTTAGCTCGCGCGCTTGTGACCATAAAGAGCGGACTGCGGGTAAATAGTAACCGGAGTGCAGGTTGTTTGGGCACTTGCTGATTTTTTAACGGTCAGATTATACTGATATGTATATTATTTAAATGGAGTTCTATTATGAAAACCTTATCAACTGTGCGCCAGGGACTGTCGGTTTTGTTCTGCGCCTGCTTTTTAATGATGGCAGCTATGGTTAATGCCGAGGCTCTGACTAAATCGCAGCTGGATAGCTGGCTGGCCACCACAGAGGACCTTATTCCTTTGCAATCGGTGCTCGACTCTATGGGTGAGGACTCCACCGTGGCCAAGCAGTACACGGAGGAGGAGTTTGAAGCTTTGGCCATTGATAAGCAAAATGAAGTGATGGATGAAATGCTTAAAGAACAGGGTGTTTATGATGATATCTACGCGGTGCTAAAACCCAATGGTTGGTCGCACGCTGGCGATTATATGCGCATTGGTAATCGACTGGGCAAGGCTATATCTGTGCATATGCAAAACCAGATGTTGGCGAATCTGCCACCGGAGCAAGCGCAAATGGTGAAGGAAATGACCGGTAATGATATTGATGCTGCCCCGGAGGATATTGCCTTTGTTACTGAGCACTGGGAAACCATTGAAGGCTTTATGGGTAAGTTTATGCAGTAGAGCTAGAGGTTATTCTGTCACCAAAAAACCCCGATTAAAATCGGGGTTTTTTTTGGCAATTACTGATGGGCTGTCAACTTGCCACTGCGATAATCATCAATCGCTTGCTCAATTTCATCGCTGGTGTTCATCACAAACGGACCGTATTGGGCAATCGGTTCGCCTATGGGCTTACCGCCAATAACCAGGCAACGAGTCTTGTCAGTAGCTGACAGGTCTAGCTTCTCGCCCCAGGTAAGCAATCCCGCTTCACCTGCTTTGAGAGGGCGCTGATGAGTGCCTATGTTAATTGCGCCCTCGTAGCAATAAACTAAAAGATTGTGCTCAAGAGGAACATCCAGCGCTACTTTGCAGCCAGCATTTAGTAACACATCCCAGTAGACTGGCTCG
>DATBNH010000638.1:0-1772 GCA_036554405.1 Cellvibrionaceae bacterium
GCCGAAGCAATCAAACAGTATGTGGACCGCGAAGAGTGGTTTATCCGCGAAGTGGAAAAAGGCGTGAAATCTGCGGATGAAGGTCGATTAGTGAGCCATGCTGACGTGAAGGCTAAATGGGAGGCTAAGCGTGCAGCTCAAATGGACTGACCTGGCCGCTGCCGACCTCGACGAAATAGAGGTTTACATTGCCAAGGAAAACAGTCCCAGCGTAGCTATTGATGTTGTTATGAAAATACTCGATACCACGCATTTGATCTTACCGGAGCATCCTGGTGCTGGCCGGCATGGCCGACGGAAAGGGTCAAGAGAGCTAGTGATCGACGGGCTACCGTTTGTCGTTATCTATCGGCAGGACCATGTTCTAGATCAATTACAAATTCTGCGTGTGTTGCATGATGCGCAGCAATGGCCAACGGCGGACTGATCGACTAGGGCCTGCAGTTTTTCGATAGGTAGTGTGGGCAGCGCGCTGAACGCTGCCAGACAAGCTATAGGGATGACCCATAGGGTATGGGCGTTATTGTAGCAGGGCTCGGAACAGCTTGATCTACATCTAATCATTCGGGATGCCTCACCACCCCTTCCTGTCGTATAGTAGGGCCCTGACGGAGGCCCCTATGCAGCACTCTTATATTGATAACAGTTTACACTCCCTGGCGGCCGAGCTTGGCGGGGCGCTGGTGGAGCGTGGCTGGCGTATTACTACGGCGGAATCCTGCTCTGGCGGGGGTATCGCCGCTGCTATTACCGCGGTGGCGGGCAGTTCTGCCTGGTTTGAGGCGGGTTTTGTCACCTATGCCAACCGGATTAAAGTACAGGTGTTAGGTGTAGACGAGGCGGTACTGGCCACTGAAGGCGCGGTAAGCCGGGTTGTGGCTGAACAGATGGCCCGAGGAGCTCTGGCGGCGGCCGGGGCCGATTTGGCGGTGGCGGTGACCGGTATTGCCGGGCCGGATGGCGGCAGCACCGATAAACCGGTGGGCACTGTCTGGTTTGCCTGGGCACTGGCTAGCGGGGGCTGCTACAGTCACTGTTATGTGTTTGAAGGCGACCGAGCGGCGGTGCGCTATCAGACGGTGGTGCGGGCCCTGCGGGGTTCATTGGAGACATGTCGCCACGGCCTGATATCCTCGGCATAGAAAAACCACTGTATATATCCATAGTACTGTTTTCTTATACAGGTTTTTGGTGTATGCTACCTTCAGCAGGCGGGGATGATAACTCCGACCCGGATTCATTTACTTATTTCAGTTGAGGTGTCATATGGATGCGAATAAAGAGAAAGCGTTACAGGCGGCGCTAAGTCAGATTGAGCGCCAGTTTGGTAAAGGGACTGTTATGCGTATGGGCGATCGCGAGCATGTGGCGATCCCGTCTATTTCTACCGGCTCACTGGGCCTGGATGTGGCACTGGGTATTGGCGGCCTGCCACGTGGGCGTATTGTCGAGATCTACGGGCCTGAGTCTTCCGGTAAAACCACGTTAACGTTGCAAGTGATTGCCGAGGCTCAGCGCCTGGGTGGTAACTGCGCCTTTATTGACGCCGAACATGCGCTGGACCCTATCTACGCCGAAAAGCTCGGGGTAAATGTTGAGGAGTTAATTATCTCCCAGCCCGATACCGGCGAGCAGGCGCTGGAGGTGACTGATATGCTGGTGCGCTCCGGTGCTGTGGATGTATTAGTTGTGGACTCGGTAGCGGCTCTTACCCCACGCGCCGAAATTGAAGGCGAGATGGGCGATCACCATGTCGGCTTGCAAGCGCGCTT
>DATBNH010000648.1:0-8551 GCA_036554405.1 Cellvibrionaceae bacterium
TGTAGGCTTTGGTGGCAATGCAGTTATGGTAAAACTAAATAGCCCGTCTGGCCAGCGCTGAGGCGCCGCTTCCAGGTGAAGATTACGCCCGCGAACTGAATTGGATCAGTTGCATTTTTTCAGGCAATATTACCTGTGGTGCGTACCCGCTTGCTTCCTTTGACCGGTTTGGCTTTTCGTGCGGCGCGCTTGCTTTCCAGGTGCTTGTCGGTAACATTTTTAAGCGCAATTAAAAAGCCGGTGGCGATAAAAGCGCCGGGTGGCAAAATAGCCACCAAAAACCCGGGGTAGTCGGGGAAGATGACCAGCGTCCAGTTGCGTGCGCCTTCACCAAGCAGCAGGTGCATATTGGCAAACAGGGTACCACTGCCGAGAATTTCACGAATACCGCCCAACACCAGCAATACACTCAGAAAACCCAGGCCCATCATCAGGCCGTCCAGCGCCGAAGGCACCACCGGATTCTTACTGGCAAAGGCATCGGCGCGGCCGAGAATGGCGCAGTTGGTAACAATCAGCGGAATAAAAATACCGAGAATCGTGTATAGCTCGTAAGTAAACGCCTGCATCACCAGTTCAATACAGGTGGTCAGTGAGGCGATAATCATCACAAATACCGGCAGCCGCACAGCATCGCTCACGGTTTTGCGAATCAGCGATACCACAATGTTGGAGCAGGTGAGCACCATCAGGGTGGCAAGGCCGAGGCCCAGGGCGTTAACCACAGAACCGGATACCGCAAGCAGCGGGCAAAGCCCCAGCAGCTGCACTAGCGCCGGGTTATTACTCCACAGGCCTTTCTCAGAGATTTCCTGCCAGGGCTGGCTACTCATGCTTATTACCTGTTGTGTTGGGTAGTTCAAACAGTTGGCTGCGAGCTTGTTCAACCTGTTGCAGTACACGTTTAACCTGAGCGGTAACCGCCCTTGGGGTAATGGTCGCGCCGGTAAACTGATCAAATTCACCGCCGTCTTTTTTAACGCCCCAGCGTTCAACCGTGGGATTGTTGAGGCTACGCCCGTTAAAGCCGAGAATCCAGTCGGATTTACTCAGATCTACCTTGTCGCCCAACCCGGGGGTTTCCCGGTGAGCCAGGGTACGTACGCCAGCCAAGGTGCCATCGCGGTTAACCCCCACCAAAATCCGAATGGCACCGCTGTAGCCATCGGGGGCTACGGCGGGCACCAGCACAGCAATAACCTCGCCGTCTTTGCGGGCGCGGTGAATAGCTTCGGGTTGATTTAGCCCCAGTGCGGACAACATAAATGCGGGTGTCGGCAGCGTGTCTTCCAGCAGGTCGTTATCCACCCGATGTGCCGGTACCAGCTCATAGAGTGCACGCTGGGCCGCTTCGCGTTCGGCGGCGGCAATTTTGTCGCGGGTGCCGAGATTAGTCAACGCCAGTACCGCGGCGGTGATCAGGGCAAAAAGTCCCAGCAGCAGACTGTTTTTACTGATAGAAGCGCCCAGCATTATTCGTCTACCTTTTCGGTTGCGCGCCGACGCTTATTGTGGCCATAAGTGCGCGGCAAGGTGTAGTAGTCAATAAAGGGTGCGGCAAAGTTCATTAGCAGCACGGCAAAGGCAATGGCATCGGGGTAGTTACCCCAGATACGTATCACATAAACCAGCAGGCCAATGGCGGCCCCGTAAATTAACCGTCCAAGGTTACTGACCGCGGAGCTGACCGGATCGGTGACAATAAAAAACGCACCGAGCATAGTGGCGCCCGAGAGCAGATGAAACGTTACCGAGCCGCCGCTGGTGGAGCTGCCGCCGTCGTAAAACAACAGCGCCATAAGGGCGAGGGCGGCCAGCATAGCCACTGGCGCATGCCAGGTGAAGACTTTTTTGTACAGCAAAAACAAGCCGCCCGCCAAAAACGCCAGATTAACCCATTCCCAGCCAGCACCAGCCAGCGCTCCTGCGGCCAGTACCGGATCGGTGAGGTAGACATCTTCCAGTAGCAAGCTGGTATTTTGTTTCACCGTATCCAGTGGCGTGGCGGCGGTGTAACCGTCAATAGGCGTGCCCAGCCAGATTTGTTTAAGCCCTTCAATAAGGCCCGGCGTCTGCCCGCCAATATCTATGGGGGCCGCCCACTGGCTCATTTGCAGTGGGAAGGAAATCAACAGCACCACGTAGGCCACCATGGCCGGGTTAAAGGGGTTAAAACCCATACCGCCATAGAGCTGTTTGGCCAGAATAATCGCCGTGCCACTACCCAGAATCACCAGCCACCAGGGGCAGTAGGGTGGCAGGGCCAGGCCCAGTAGTACACCGGTAACCAGTGCGCTGCAATCTTTCAGATAAAACAGTACCGGGCGACCCCGCAGCCACATAATAGCTGCTTCAAAAGCCAGGGCACTGCAGCTCGCCAAGAGTACATTGAGAATACTGCCGATGCCAAAAAACACCGTCAGCGCGGCAAGACCGGGCAGAGTGGCGACGACCACATGGCGCATTACATTGCCTGTGCTTTGCCGTTTGTGAGTGTGGGGCGAGGTAATGCGTAGCAGCGCCATAATCTATTCCTTGCCCTGGGTGAGTTCGGCCAGTTGCGCTTCGGTGGCGGCGAGTTTTTCCGCCAGCTTACTGGCACCGGTGCGAAACGCTTCAATATTGTCGTCGTTCTCAGTCTCGGCGGTGGCCAGACGTGCCTCGGCTTTTTCTAAGCGGGCGCGCAGCGATTCACACTGATTTCGCAATTTGTCTTCAGCGCTGAGTGTGGTCTGGGCCGCTGCTCGCGCCTTGGCCTTTTCAATTGCAAGGCTGGCCGCATCGCTGGTGGCCGGATCTTGCGGTGTGGCTTTGGCCACGGTAGACGGCGACAGCTCTGCTAACTCTTGTTGCGTGTTGGCAATTTTTTCCTGAAGCTTGCTCACTCCCTGTGCCAGCGCTTCGGCAGTATCACTTCCGGCGGCGCGGGCCTGTTCGGCTTTTTCTTCGGCCTTGGCCAGGCGTTTGTAGAGCGACTCCAGCGAGGCCTTGAGTTTTTCCTCGGGCGCCATTGTCAGTTTGGCTTTGGCGCGGGATATAGCTGCCGCTACCGGATCATCCGTCGGTACTTCAGCGGCGGGTTCAGCCTCCGCCGGGGCCAGTGCGGCCAGTTTATCGTGGGCTTCTTTAACCTTGAGTTCGGCTTGTTTGATGCGTGCCTGTTGTTTTTCCAGCTGCTCGTCGGTGGCGTTATCCAGTGGCTTTTGGGCTTGCACCAGTGCGTCTTCTGCAGCGGCTAAAGTGCGCTCGGCACGGGCGCGCAACTGCTCTGGAGCGGGTGCTGGTTTTACGGCGGCGGCCGGTGCCGCTGGGGCACTGGTGGGGGTATCCGCCAGTTTGCGCTTGGCTTCTTCGGCGGCTTGCTTGCGCGCCAGACGCTTGGCTTCTTTTTCCGCCTCTTCCTTGGCAATGCGCACTTGACGAAACTCAAAGCGGCGCCGTGAGCGATCAGATTTCTCTTTTTCGATGCGGTGCTGGCGAATCTCACCTTTGGCGGCGCGATAGTACTGCACCAGCGGAATATGGCTGGGGCAAACGTAAGAGCAGGCACCACATTCAATGCAATCGAACAGGTTGTGCGCTTCGAGCTTTTCGTAGTCTTCCGACTGGGCGTACCAAAACAGTTGCTGTGGTAACAGGCTAACGGGACAAGCTTCGGCACACATGCCGCAGCGAATACACGCCTGGGCCGGTGGTGGCGCGGGCAGCTCTTTATGGCTGGGTGCCAGCAAGCAGTTGGTGGTTTTAATCACCGGCACCGATAAGTCGGGCAGGGTAAAACCCATCATCGGCCCGCCCATAATGACCCGCGAGGCGCGGCTCTCGTCAAAACCGTGCTCGGCCAATACATGGCTGATGGGCGTGCCCAATAGCACCTCGACATTGCGCTGGGTGCCCAGCGCTTCACCCACTACCGTGGTAATGCGTTTGACCAGCGGCTCGCCAAAGCGCACGGCACGATACACAGCGGCGGCGGTGCCCACGTTTTGACAGACCACGCCAATGGTTGCGGGAATCTGGCCGCTGGGGACTTCGCGTCCGGTGAGAATTTGAATCAGTTGTTTTTCACCACCGGAGGGGTATTTGGTGGCAAATACCGCCACCTCAATATCGGTGCCCTCGATAGCCTTGCGCAGGGCGTCGATAGCCTCGGGCTTGTTGTCTTCAACACCAATGACGACGCGCGTCGGGTTTTTTAACAGCGTTGCTAAAATCCGGGTGCCGGCGACCACTTCGTCAGCGCGCTCTTGCATCAGTATGTGGTCGGCAGTGATATATGGCTCGCACTCGGTGCCATTGATAATAAGCGTGTCAATGTGTTGATTGGCGCGCGGGTTAAGTTTTACCGCCGCAGGAAAACCTGCGCCGCCGAGCCCGGCAATACCGGCGCCGCGAATTTTTGCCAAGAGGGAATCGCGATCGAGCGCCAGGTAATCGGGCGCGGGTTCGAGCTCTATCCATTGATCCGCACCATCGGTGTCGATCACAATGCAGGTGTCGGACAAGCCTGAAACATGGGGCACGGTATGATCGACAATAGCGGCGATAACCCCGGAGGTAGGCGCGTGAATATTGACACTGAAAATACCGTCAGCCGCGGCGATCAACTGACCGCCGAGCACGCTATCGCCCACTGCTACCACCGCCTTGGCGGGGGTGCCAATGTGTTGGCTCAAGGGTAAAATCAGCTGCTTGGGCAAGCTGACTGTGCCCAGCGGTAATTGCAGCGACTGGGTTTTGTTTTCAGGCGGGTGCACGCCGCCGGGTATTTCCCAGGTTTTAATCAGTTGATTCATCAGGCTGCGGCATCCGTTTGCTGGGCTTCGCCACGACCACGATCGGTAGCAATCAGGTTGGCCGTTTGGTGCACTGGGGGCGGCGGCGACCATTTCCATTGTTTAATGTCGGTCTCGACCGGAATCATATCGATACAGTCTACCGGGCAGGGCTCCACACACAGGTCACAGCCGGTGCATTCATCCACAATCACTGTATGCATTTGTTTGGCTGCGCCTAATATAGCATCCATAGGGCAGGCTTGAATGCACTTGGTGCAGCCAATGCACTCGTCCTCGCGAATATAAGCCACGGTGTGCACTTCGGCTTCTTCGCCGTGCTCGGCATCCAGTGTTGGCGCGTCTACATCCAGCAGGTCGGCCAGTTCATTAATGGTACTCTGGCCGCCGGGCGGGCACTTGTTAATAGCATCGCCATTGGCAATGGCCTGGGCGTAAGGTTTGCAGCCGGGGTAGCCGCACTGGCCGCATTGGGTTTGCGGCAAAATAGCGTCAATTTGCGCGACCAGCGGGTCGCCCTCAACTTTAAAGCGCACTGCGGCATAGCCGAGCAAGGCACCAAAAATCAGCGCCAGGCTGAGCAGGGCCAGCAGCGCCGAAAGGACTGGATGTTGGGCAATGGTTTCAATCATAAAGCTGCAACAAGAGGCGTTAAACTAAACCGCCAAACCCCATAAAAGCCAGCGACATAAGCCCGGCGGTGATCATGCCAATGGCCGCGCCTTTGAATGGCGCCGGCACATCGGCCACAGCCAGGCGCTCGCGCATGGCGGAAAATAAAATCAGCACCAGCGAAAACCCGAGCGCGGCACCAAAACCAAATAGCGTAGACTCCATAAAATTATGAGCCTTTTGGGTGTTTTGCAGTGCCACACCGAGTACCGCGCAGTTAGTGGTAATCAGCGGTAAAAAGACACCCAATACGCGATATAACAGCGGACTGGTTTTTTCAATAAACATTCTTGCCAACTGCACCACCACGGCAATCACCAGAATAAAACTGATGGTGCGCATGTAACTCAAGCCCAAGGGCTCCAGCACCCAGGTATTAACCAAGTAACTGCAGATAGAGGCCAGGGTCAGCACAAAGGTGGTGGCACTGGCCATACCGATGGCGGTTTCCAGTTTATTGGACACTCCCATAAACGGGCACAGACCCAGAAACTGGACCAGTACAAAATTGTTCACCAAAATGGTGCCCAGCAAAATTACCGCAATCTCGGTCATGCTTTCGTGTCTCTGGGTTTGCGCCTGTGGCGTCCATTATCGTCAACCACCGCTGACGCTTCAATCTAAAAGCCTGTCATTGTTAGGCCGATTATCTATATGCTTATACTCGGCACTCGCCGAGCTCGCCTCTGATCCGACATTAACATCCTGCCAACCCCCTCCCTTTTGGGGGGGCTGGGGAGGGGCGGAGGCTTTGGATTGGCTCTTTTCTGATAGCCTGGTTACATCACCCGCTGGCCCGGTTTGGCGCCGGTATCGGGCTGCAGAATATGCAGCTCATCACCGCCCGGGCCTGCGGCCAGCACCATACCCTCGCTCATACCAAATTTCATTTTGCGCGGTTTGAGGTTGGCCACCATCACCGTGAGTTTGCCTTCAAGATCCTCAGGTTTATACGCACTTTTGATGCCCGCGAACACATTGCGAGTCTCACCGCCCAAATCCAGGGTCAGACGCAACAGCTTATCGGCGCCCTCTACGTGCTCGGCTTTGGCGATAAGCGCCACTCGCAGATCGACCTTGGCAAAGTCAGCAAACTCAATTTCCGTCGCGATAGGTTCGTCAGCCAGTGGACCTGTAACCTTGGGTGCGGCATCTTCTTTACTGGCTTCAATCATGGCGTCTACCTTGTCTTTCTCAATACGGATCATCAGCGGCTCAAAGGTATGAATGGCATCACCACCGCGAAAACGCAGCGGTTCGGCCCAGCTCAGCGTTTCACCCAAAAATGTTTCGGCCCGGCTGGCCGTATGGGGTAGCACTGGCTTAAGCCAGATCATCAGCGCGCGGAACATGTTAATCCCGAGCGTGCAGATAGCCTGTACCTCGGTCTCGCTGCCCGCTTGCTTGGCCAGTTTCCAGGGTTCTTTGGCGGCGATATATTCGTTGGCCGCATCGGCCAGGGTCATAATCTCACGCATGGCTTTGCCAAAATCGCGGGTTTCGTAGAGGTTGGCAATTTTTTCACTGGCGGCTTCAAAGCGCTGCCACAGAGCAGGTTCGGCGCAGTCGTTGCTCAGTTGTCCACCGGCTTTGTTGATAAATTTGGCGGTGCGACTGGCAATGTTGACCACTTTACCCACCAGATCGGAATTAACCCGCTGAATAAAATCGTCGAGATTTAAATCCAGATCGTCCACGGCGCTGCTGAGCTTGGCGGCAAAATAATAGCGCAGATACTCAGGGTGCAGGTGCGCCAAGTAAGTTTGCCCATTAATAAAAGTGCCGCGCGATTTGCTCATTTTTTTGCCATTGACGGTCACAAAACCGTGCACGCAGACCTGAGTCGGTGTGCGCAAATTGGCCGAGTGCAACATGGCCGGCCAGAACAGCGCGTGAAAGTTAACAATGTCTTTACCAATAAAGTGGTAGACCTCGGCAGTGGAATCGGGCTTCCAGTAATCCAGCCAGTCTTCGCCTTGGCCGTCTTTGTCTTTTTGAGAGTCCAGCAGGTTTTTCAGGCTGGCAATATAGCCGATAGGCGCATCCAGCCACACATAAAAGAACTTATCTTTGTGCCCGGGAATTTCAAAGCCAAAATAGGGCGCATCGCGGGAGATATCCCACTCTTGCAGGTCGCCATCAATCCACTCGGCCACTTTATTGGCCACTTCGTTTTGCAAGTGCCCGGCGCGGGTCCAGTCCTTTAAAAATTCCGCGAACTCGGGCAACTTGAAGAAAAAGTGCTCTGACTCTTTGGGCACGGGTTTCGCGCCCGAGAGCACCGACACTGAATCTATCAGCTCCATGGGCGAGTAGGTGGCGCCGCAGGCTTCACAGTTATCGCCGTACTGGTCGGACGTTTTACACTTGGGGCAGGTGCCTTTAATGTAGCGGTCGGCCAGGAACAGATTTTTTTCCGGGTCAAAGGCCTGGGTAATGCTGCGCTGGGCAATATGGCCATTGGCCTCCAGGCGGCTGTATATCAGCTCCGCCAGCTCGCGGTTCTCGGGCGAGTGGGTAGTGTAAAAATTGTCGTGCTCGATCAAAAAGCCTTCAGATACCGCTTTATGAGCCGCGTGCATAGTGTCGATATGCTGCTCGGGACTAATGCCCAGCTCCTCGGCTTTAAGAGTGATAGCTGTGCCGTGGGCATCGTCGGCGCACACATACAGGCAGTCGTGTCCGCGCAGCTTTTGAAAGCGTACCCAGATATCCGTCTGAATTTGTTCCATAAGATGACCCAAATGCAAATCACCATTGGCATAGGGCAGGGCGCTGGTCACGAGAATTTTACGCGTTTGGCTCATAGTTTTGGTTGCAGGCTCAGGCTGGAGTCAAAAAAGAGGCGCACTATAGCAAATTTTCGCCGCGTCTTCAGGGGGTTAGAGGTAAAACTTGAGTGTATTGGTGGGTTTTATTAACCTGGTATGATGCGCAACTGAAAGAAACCCTCCCCCAGCCCTCGGCCTCTGATCCCGTTTCGGCCCTGCCACCTTGCATCTGTCCGTAAGCGGTAGGAGCACACAAACTCTTCCCCCGCTTGCGGGGAAGGGCTGGAGTGGGGGTACAATGCGTGCTGTTCC